>JABDJG010000086.1 GCA_013002595.1 Hyphomicrobiales bacterium
CAGCGCGTGGCGACCGAGCTCAAGGCCCAGCAAAAACGTGCAACGCAACCGGTCAAGACCACCCGTGTCGACAAACCCAAGCCGATGTTCTCATCGCCGCAGCCCAACTATTCGTCCCGCTCGCGCGGCGGCTCCGGCAACCTGGGCCTGCTCGGTATCGTCTTTGCGGCCATTGCAACCGCATTGGGTCTGCGCGCGCGTACCAGCCGGCAGAGCTAGGGAGCGCGGACGATGCCCAGCCTATCCACAACCAACGCTCATGGCACATGCGTGCCATGGGTTACCGGCTCGCTGGCCGCCCTGCTGGTTGTCCTGCACATCGGGGCAGCCGGCGTCTTCGGCGACCTTGTCTATGACCGCACAGCAATCCTCAACGGAGAGGTCTGGCGCGTGCTGACCGGCCATCTTGTTCATCTCGACTGGAACCATCTCGCCTTGAACGCCTTAGCCCTCCTCGGTCTGGGCTATCTCATTGAAACCGATGGTCCCGGCGGTCGACGCAATGTGCTGGCAGTGCTCGGCGCAAGCATCGCCGCCATCGGCGCCGCACTGTTGGTATTTCATCCAATGACAATCCTTTATGCCGGCCTGTCCGGTGCCCTCAATGGCCTGTTTGCGTTCATCTGCCTGCGCTTTTTTGCCCGTACCCGATCCTGGATCTGGCTGGCACTGCTGGCAGGCGGCATCTGCAAGATTGCCTGGGAGAGCGCATTTGGCCCGGCCTTCAGCGCAACGCTCGCCTGGCCGCCTGAGGCTCTGGCGCACTTTGCCGGCCTGTTCGGTGGATTTGCCGTGGCCGCCGTCAACAGCTGGCGAAGGGCAAAGCAGTCCTGGTACTTCGGCTGGGCCGCCTGCCCTTTCAATCCGGCTTAAAAACAGCTGCGAAAAATCGCTCCTGTCGATCAGCTGCCCAGCTTTCGCCCGACCAATCCAATCGCCAGGCCGAGGGCCGCGAACACGCCCAGGAACGCGATAAGTGTCATATTGATCGCACGTGCGTTGGTTCTCACTGCCATCGAAATTTTCTCCAGGCGCACCCTCGATCCAGTGCGAACATCCAGGGACAGCCGCCAGATTCCGGCAGGTTGGTCTGCAAGCATGATCGATTTGATAGTGTTGAACTTGATCGCAGCGCTGGTATTTACTTTGGTTCTCGGCTGAAACACCACCGATCTCGGCTCTGACCCATTGCCGAGATGCAGTTTTACATTGATGGCTTTCTCCGAAATGGACCGAATTACCTTCCTGGTTGCGCCGGAAGCCATCAGATTGATCCGCACCGGCATATCCTCGCGACGAATTTCCACTGCAATTTCCGGTGATGATCGGCCATTTTCATAGATCACAGCGTCGGCAATCTCGTAGCCGGACAGGAAAACAGCGAGCAACAGTTCCGCCAGGGCGCCAATCAGGCCCGCCGCCAACATCAGCCAGCCGACCAATGAAAGTTTCAAATCCAGCCCCCGTGTTTCCCGAAAAACATCGCAACTTTACATTATCAATTGGAAGTTAGGAAAATCTGACCGCGCCTCAAGCTCGGCAAAACCCCAGGCAGCAATCGGCAGATAGCGACCAAGTATTCCGGCTGGGCCTCCTGCCCTTTCAATCCGGCATGAGAACAACTATATTGTCATTGCCGGTTTTCGGACCGGCTATGGCAATAAATGACGGTCGTAATAAACCATTCGGACCCGGGGGCAGTACCCGGCACCTCCACCAAATGCCGTTTGTTGAGCGGATCGGTGGCTCCCCTGAACACCATTTGATGGGGGTGAACTAGGATCGACGAGGGCGTAAAGGGCAGGTTTTTGCTCGGCATGGTTCCGCCGTTATCGGGCCAAAACAGTAGTTGCAAACGACAACTATGCGGAAGCACGTCTCGCTGCGTAAGCAGTGCGACCGCTTCAAATTAAGTCCTAGCTGTTCGCACGGCTAGGCGGGGTTCGAGGGCACCTGGCAACAGAAGCCCTCACTCATCCACACCAGGCTCAGTATTGATGCCAGACCCTTTGCGGCGTTCGGTCTGGGCCTGCTATAAGGATGCTTTGCGAGTCGGATTGGTCCTTGTGTATTGATTTGGCAGGCTGAAATGGAATCACAAGCAGGAATGCAAAATGTCTGAAGACCTGATGCGCTACGATGTCCTGGCCCAGCATGCCCTGCGCGGCGTCGTGCGCCTTGCCCTGCAAAGGGTCGAGCGCGATGGACTGCCTGGCGAGCATCATTTCTTCATTGCCTTCGATACCCGGTTTGAAGGCGTTGAGATGTCCGAGCGCTTGTTGAAGCGCTACAAGGATGAGATGACCATTGTCATCCAGCACCAGTACTGGAACTTGCGCATAACCGAAGATCACTTCGAGATCGAATTGTCCTTCGACAACATTCCAGAAAAGCTGTCCATTCCGTTTGCCGCCATAAAGGGCTTCTTTGACCCGTCCGTCCAGTTCGGGCTCCAGTTCGAGACCGCCGCCGCCAATTCGGAAAACGCCCCTCAGGGCGATGCTGTGCCGGACAATGAATCGAGCCAGGAAGCCGCCGCCAAACCGAAGGCCAAAAAGACGACAAAATCGAGGAAGAAATCCAAGTCTTCGGACACCGGTGCCCCCGATGCCTCCAATGATGATTCAAAAGTGGTTTCGCTAGATGCATTTCGGAAGAAATAGCCGCAGCATTGCGCTGACGGCAGTTCTGTTCACTTTCCTCGGCCTTGTTATCGCAGCTCCGGCATTTGCCGAAACAAAGGCCCATGCGCGGCCTTCTGCCAAAGCGCTTAAGACCAAGCCGGCCAAGGAACTGTTCGGCAGGCAGAAAACCGGTGCGCCGCTAAAACCCCGCGCCATTGGATTTTATACAAAAGGCTGCCTGGCAGGCGGCGTCAAACTGCCCGACAACGGCCCAGCCTGGCAGGCCATGCGACTCAGCCGCAACCGGCACTGGGGGCATCCCCAGCTGGTTGAGCTGGTCAAACGGCTCGCCGTCGAAGCCAAGGCGCACGATGGCTGGAACGGCCTGCTGGTCGGCGACATGGCCCAGCCGCGCGGCGGCCCGATGCTGTCCGGTCACCGCAGCCATCAGGTCGGCCTTGACGCCGATATCTGGCTCACTCCAATGCCTGACCGCATCCTGACGGCAAGGGAACGTGAGAAAATGTCCGCGATCTCGGTGATCAAGGACCGCAAACGCGTCAATCCGAAAATCTGGACTGAAGCTCACGCCCGGCTGATCCGGCGGGCGGCATCCTATCCTGAAGTTGCGCGCATCTTCGTCCATCCGCCGATCAAGAAGGCATTGTGCGATTGGGCGGCCAAGAGCAAGAAACGCTCCTGGCTGAAAAAGGTCCGGGCCTATTACGGCCACCATTATCACTTCCACATCCGCATCAAGTGCCCAAAGGGTGTGAGAGGTTGCCGAAACCAGCCCCCGCCAGGGCCGAAGGATGGGACGGGCTGCGGCACCGAACTGGCGTACTGGCTGGGCCCCAAACCCTGGAAGAAACCCGGCAAACCCAAAAAGCCCACCAAACCGAGAAAGCCGAAACCACCGATGAAACTGTCGGCATTGCCCAAGGCCTGCCACGGCGTGCTTACCGCTGAATAGGTGCCGCGGACACCAGCCTTCCTTCTCTCGTCACAACAACGGTTACGAAGAAGAGTCATGCCAGCGACATGCAACTGTCGCTAATCAGCGCGAAACGATGACCTGAATAGGGTATCCGCTGACAAAATCTCGAAATCCAAGGAATTCATCGGTGCCCAATATCTCTCCGTTTTCCCTGCCTGGCCGTTTCTGGCGCGGCAATCTGCACACTCATTCCAACCTGTCGGATGGCGCCCTGACGCCGCAACAGGTCGCCGATGCCTATCAGCAGGCCGGCTATGATTTCCTGATGCTGTCGGAACATTTTGTCCAGATGTACGATTGGCCGATCGCCGACACACGCAATATGCGCTCCAACCGGTTCACGACCATATTGGGCGCCGAGATACACGCACCCGAAACCTCCGCGGGCGAACTCTGGCATATCGTTGCCGCCGGTCTGCCGCTCGATTTTGCCCCGTGCGCCGATGACGAGAGCGGCGAACAGATTGCCCGCCGCGCGCACGCCGCAGGCGCCTTTGTCGCCATTGCCCACCCGTCCTGGTCACAGCTTACCATTGAAGACGGCCGCGCCATAGATTGCGCCCATGCGGTTGAGATCTACAACCACGGCTGCGCTGTCGAGAACGATCGCGGCGAAGGCTGGTACCTGATCGACCAGCTGCTCAATGAAGGAAAGCGGCTGACCGCCATAGCCACCGATGATGCCCATTTCTTGCATGGCGAACGGGATGCATTTGGCGGCTGGGTGCACGTCAAGGCCGAAAGCCTCGATCCCGACGATTTGCTCGCCGCCTTGAAGGCCGGTCACTTCTATTCGAGCCAGGGCCCACGCATAGAAGACCTGTCAATCGACGGCGATGAACTCAACATCACCACATCGCCGGTCGACACAATCTCGGTTGTCTGTGGTACCTCGCGCAGTGCCGTTCATAATGGCAAGGCGATCACTCAATCTACGCTGAACCTTGCCAAACTGCGGCAGGGCTGGCTACTGCGCGAACCAAGCCCGTGGATACGCGTGGTTGCATTGGACCCAGCCGGAAAACGCGCCTGGACCAACCCCATTTGGTTAAGGGATCTGTGATATGTTTCGTGAGGCATGACCGAAGATTACAGCGTACCACTCACTGGACTGAATGACATCGCCGTCGTCGCGTTGATCGCGGTGCTGCTCGGCTTTGTGTTCATGCGCCTGCGCCAACCGCCCATCGTCGGATATATTCTGGCCGGCCTGATCCTGGGACCGACCGGCCTCGGCGTCATTCACCAGTCGCATGCTGTCGAACTGCTCGCCGAAATGGGTGTGCTGCTACTGTTGTTCCTGATCGGAATGGAAATTTCCATCCGCGCCTTCGTGTTGGTGCTCAAACCGGCCGTTCTGGTCGCCGCCGGGCAGATTTCGATTGCCCTTGTGCTCACCACCGGGTTCGGCGTGGCGCTTGGCTGGAGTGACGAACGCATTTTGCTGCTCGGGTTCGTCATCGCCGTTTCATCGACCGCGGTCACCCTGAAGGTTCTCGAAGAGATCGATGCATTACGATCAGAGACCGGCCGCATTGCCATTGGTGTCATGATTGCCCAGGACATTGCCATCGTGCCGATGCTGATACTGGCTGAAGCCTTTGGCACCGAAGCCGGCATCAATCCGGATACCATCGCGCTCGTGCTGATCGCTGTCGCCCTGTTGGCGCTCCTGATCTGGTATCTCGGCAAGCCCGGCAAGATAAGATTGCCCTTTACCGAACTGATCGAGAACAAACCGGACGTCATTGCCCTTGCCGCCCTTGCCTTTTGTTTCGCCGCCGCTGCCGTCTCCGGCTGGTTTGGCATGTCACCGGCCTACGGCGCCTTTGTTGCCGGCCTGATCATCGCCAACACCACCTTGCGCAGTCAGGCGATACAGGTCACCCAACCGGTCTTGAGTATCCTGATCTTCGTTTTCTTTTTGTCCATCGGACTGTTGATCGACCTCAACTTCATCCTCGACAACATGATCCTGGTAATTTCCTTTGCCTTTGGCGTTGTGTTTCTGAAGACGATCATCAACATCGCTCTGATCCGTCTTGCCGGCATTGACTGGAATGTCGCCCTGTTGGCCGGCCTGTCGATGGCCCAGATCGGCGAGTTCTCATTTATCCTGGCCGCCGTCGGCCTGCGCAATGGCATTCTCGACATCGATGCTTACCGTCTCGCACTATCGGTGATCGCCCTTTCGATTGTCATTTCACCGTTGTGGATGTCCGCTGCCAGGAGGATTCACGATGCAGCACTTGAGGGAATTTCCGACTATCGCCAGACACTGACTGAAACCTACAGCGACGAACTCGCATTGCTGCAGGAAAGCACCGCGTCCATCGGCAGGTTCGGCCAGGCCCTGCGCATTCACGGTCAGGCAGCCCGCAAGGCTTTGACCCGCCGCCGCGAAGAACCGGGCAACGACACATGAACGTCACATGAACGTCACATGAATTTGACGTTTGGTAAACGTTCAGTCGTCAATCAATAAGCTCGTTCCATCAACGATCATCATGATCGCACAACTGCACTTGAAAGGAACGACCATGACTAAGTTTATAATCCCGGCCGCTCTTGCCTTGAGCGTCTTTGCCGTCACCGGCACCGGTGTTGTTGCACCGGTTGGTGTGGCCAACGCACACTCCAATTCATGCCATACGGTCACCAACTACAACAAACGGTACAGCTGCGAAACACATCAGCGCCGCCGGGCCTTGACCCCGCCACCGCAGACCAGGCCAGATCCGGAGCCTCCCCGCATCTTGAGGCTGCAGCCAGCCGACCCGGGCGGTGCTGGTGGTGGTGGTGGCGGCCAGCGCTAAGCCGGACAGACGTCTAAAGCAATTTACTTTAGCATCCCTTGACCCCCGCTGCCTTGCCGGCGGCGGGGGTTTGCCGTTTGCCGGCTGGTCAACGGCGCACCTGCGTGATAAACCCCTGCCTTCTCTCATCTAACGATCCGGAATGGCAAAAATGGCAAGAACACGCACCGAGACTGACAGCTTTGGACCGCTAGAAGTGGCTGCTGACCGCTATTGGGGCGCCCAGACTCAGCGCTCGCTTGGCAACTTCAAGATCGGTAACGAAACAATGCCTGCCCCGCTGGTGCGCGCACTCGGTATCATCAAAAAAGCAGCCGCACTGACGAACATCGATCTGAAAAACATCCAGCCAAAACTCGGCAAGGCCATTGCCACAGCTGCAGATGAAGTGATCGACGGAAAACTCGATGATCATTTCCCGCTTGTAGTCTGGCAGACCGGCTCGGGTACTCAATCCAACATGAATGCCAACGAGGTGATCTCCAATCGGGCCATCCAGCAGCTCGGCGGCAAAATGGGCTCCAAGGATCCGGTTCACCCCAACGACCACGTCAACCGCTCACAATCGTCGAACGACACCTTCCCGACCGCCATGCACATAGCGGCCGTCGAGCAAATCCACCACGCCTTGATTCCCGCACTCAAGCATCTGCACAAAGCCCTTGATCGCAAAGCCAAATCCTGGGATCACATCATCAAGATCGGCCGCACCCACACTCAGGACGCCACCCCGCTCACCCTTGGCCAGGAATTCTCCGGTTATGCCGCCCAGATTGCGCTGGGCATTGACCGGATCAAGGTCTGTCTGCCGCGCCTTTATCCATTGGCGCAAGGCGGCACGGCCGTCGGCACAGGTCTCAACACCAAAAAGGGATTTGACCGCAAATTTGCTGCCCACGTTAAGAAAATTACCCGCCTGCCCTTTGTTACCGCGGACAACAAGTTCGAGGCCCTCGCTGCCCATGATGCCATGGTTGAGGTTTCCGGCGCGCTCAACACAATTGCTGTCTCCCTGTTCAAGATCGCCAACGATATCCGTTTCCTGGGATCCGGGCCGCGCTCGGGCCTTGGCGAGTTGTCATTGCCCGAAAATGAGCCGGGATCATCCATCATGCCGGGCAAGGTCAACCCGACCCAGTGCGAGGCGCTGACAATGGTGTGCTGCCAGGTGATGGGAAACTACACGACCGTATCGGTGGCCGGCTCACAGGGCCATTTTGAACTTAACGTCTACAAACCGGTAATGATCTACAATGTCCTGCAGTCCATCCGGCTCCTGGCGGACGCATCGATAAGCTTCACCGACAATTGTGTTACCGGCATCAAACCGAACCGCAAGCAGATCGAACAGCTCATGGAGCGTTCGCTCATGCTGGTGACGGCGCTGGCGCCCAAGATCGGCTACGACAAGGCAACCGAAATCGCCAAGACGGCTCACAAGAACGGCACAACACTGCGCGAAGAGGCCTTGCGGCTGGGTTATATCAGCGGCGACGAGTTCGATGCCATCGTGCGGCCGCAGGACATGATCGGACCATCATAGCTATGGCTGAGATCATCAATCTTCGCCAACGGCGCAAGGCCAAGGCGAGAGCCGACAAGGACGAGCGCGCCCGGGATAACCGGACTCGCCATGGCTTGAGCAAATCACAGAAATCTCAAGCCTCCAGACAAAACAAACTTGAGCACAAGCGCCTTGAGGGCAAGACATTACAAACCGACGATGACTGACGGCCCAATCAAGCGGTCCATTACAATAGCCGGCCACAGAACCAGTTTATCATTGGAAGAGGAATTCTGGACCGCGCTGAAAACAATTGCGGCTGCAAACAACAAGAGCACTACACAGTTGATCGCCACAATCGATGAGGCGCGCGGCGACCGTAACCTGTCCAGTGCTGTCCGGGTGTTCGTCCTTAGAGCACGATGAGATCATAATGAACCATTTGATGGTCCAAATCGGTTCACTCGGCTAGTAAAGAAACGCAACGCGATGTGGGACATCGGGTAAGTTTCTTTACGACGTCCGATGGGCCGATTTGGTCCATCGTGCTGAAAGCGCGTCGTCGACGCAATTCGTGCTGAAAGCGCGTCGTCGACACGACGAAGGACGGGTTTCCGCGCCCGATGGACGTCGTTACAGCCCACTTGTGGTCGGTCAGACCACGGCGTGGACTGTGTCTAGCCAGCAGACGCGAAAACCAGGTCAAATGATTCAATATGATCTGATCGTGCTCTAACAGCCTGAAGCCGATCAGCGATCAATCCTAGGTTCCGGGCCTGCATTGTTTTTGGGCGCCACCGCCTGCGGCGTGATGTCGACAGGCCTCGATTCCGGCTTGATCGCCTGCGGCGTGGACCCGGTATTTGCAGGTGGCTCGACAGTCAGTTGCGTTGACGGGCTCGGTTTCTCTTGCTTGAAGACCCCTTCAACCCGCCGGATATGCTTTTCCAGCCGAGTGCGCGACTCAGCCTCTTCGGTCAGGCGCCGGGACTCTTCTTCGGCCAGCTTGCGGGCCAGATCCTCCTCGCGCCGGCGGGCCGC
The DNA here is from genome assembly GCA_013002595.1 of Hyphomicrobiales bacterium. Taxonomy (GTDB): domain Bacteria; phylum Pseudomonadota; class Alphaproteobacteria; order Rhizobiales; family Aestuariivirgaceae; genus JABDJG01. Next base: position 8,983 of record JABDJG010000086.1, read on the forward strand.
CTCTTCAGCTTCGCGCCGCTTGAGTTCTTCGGCCAGTTCCTGGGCCGCTGCTTCAGCCTTCTTGCGGGCGACGATCTCCTTGCGCAACCGCTCTTCTTCGGCCTTTTTGCGCTCATCAGCAATATGCGCCCGGCGCACCTTTTCGCGCCGCAGCTGCTCTTTCACCCGCTCCCGAGCATACTTGGTTTCTTCCTTGAACATGCGGTCCGCTTCGCGCTGAAGCTCTTCCAGTTTATCGAGGCCCTTCTGCAGGACGTTTACGCCGACGAAACTCTTCAAGGAGGTCAGGTCTCGCGATTCCTCCAAGGCTCTGGGATGTCCGGTGTAGGCGACCTCGAAAGTCGGCAGCCCTTCAAGGGTATCCAGTTTCAAGGTTGCACCGATATCGATCTTGCCGCTGGCCAATTCGACATATGTCTTGAGATGGCCTTGCGCGCCTTCGGCAACCAGCGGCAGCTTGGAAAAACGGATGACACCATTCTCGATTCCAAGCGTGCCCTTGGCACCGGCAAACGGCATCTGGCCGGTGAACAGGTCAGACGTGATCAGCCGGTCCAGTTCGCTGGCCTCGTTCAATGCAATAAGGCCACTGGAAAACTTGACCGGATCCAGTGGCGACAACACCGGCGTCTTCAACTCGTATGTGCCCTTTCCGGCAAGCGCCGACAAAAGACCGGACGGCGAGCGGCCGGCACCGGCAAATTGCGCCAACAGTTCAATTTCTCCTGTCAGCGGTCTGGCGCCGTCAACCCCCCTGAGATACTCCGCCAACGCAAAGCTGCCGCTGACCTGACCGCTGACATCAAGCTCCAGTTCCTTGCGTTCGAACTGTGCGGAAAGTTCAAGCGGTGCCCTGGTCGAATTGCGCCCGGTAACCTTCAACTTGAGCAGGTTCTGGTTCTTGTCCAGCATGATATCGGCATCATTCAAGGTCACACCAGGCAATGCGGAGACCCGGTCGATCGACAACCCCAGATCGAGATCGGCAGGCAGGCTTTCCAGCCTGTCAAAGCTGACCGACACATTATCGCCTGTCCGGTCGCGCGGCAGCAAAGCCAGCCCCAGCAACCACGGCAGATGCAACTTGCCGGCCGATACCTTGCCGCCCAACTTGAGCCGGCCGTCAGTAACGATCATGTTGAGGTCACCCCGGTAAGCGGTGCCAGCGGCCGTCCCGCTCAGCCCGGCAAGCGACCAGCGTCCCTTGCCAAACGTGAGCGCACCTTCACCCGACAACACCTGGGCGGCCGGACCCAGCTCACTGTTGCCCAGTCCCATCGCCCGGTAAAGCATCTGGGCCCGTTCCGCCAAAATCGCCAACCGGCCGTCAAGCTGAGCCGCGTTGTTGCCGTCGACGGTAAATTTGCCGGCAAATTGCGCCTGCGCGCCCAGCGCTTCGATATCCGTGCTCAACGCCATACCGGTCTGGGGCTCACCGGTCGACGACAATGTCAGATTGACCGCACTGTCATCGGTGCCAACCAACGATCCCCCGACCAGGTTGGCAAGCGCCTTGGCACTCTTGCTGACAAGCTTGCCCGAGACGTGCACATCGCCCTTGGTCCAGTTCTTGTGATCCCCCTTGAAACGGCCATTCAAGTCCAGCTCGGTGGCACCGGCAACGCCCTTGACGGCCAGAACGCTGTCGGTAACGCCCTGGTCGGCTCTCGCCTCGCCGGACACTTTCACATCAAGCGGTGCCAGCGCGCCGACCCATGCCGGCTGCTTGCGGCGGTCGCCGGTGAGCAATCCGAGCAACCGCAACAATCCACGCGGGTCCTTGGCTTCTACATCAGCCGTGATGGCGCCTGCCACGCCACTGTCGGGAAAGCTCAAAAGACCGGCAACATCCAGCCGCGCATCGCCGACCCGGCCGATCTCGACGGTACGGAATTCGATTCCATCCGCGTTGGCTGCGATATCGATGGCTATATCCTCACCGGTCACGCCATGCAGCGTCAAAAAATCGGCCTGCAGCTTCAGCCCGAATTCACCGGCCTGCATCGCCTTGCCCGCCAGATCTACGGCGCCAGCCAGCATGCCGGCATCAATTGCCTCAGGCGTCAGCCCGCCGGGTGCATAACGGTCAATATTGAGACTGTCGACATCAATCCTGGCCGACAACGCCGGCTGATCGCCGCCCGCAATCAGAAAATTGCCGGACCCGCGTGCATCGTCGAAAGTGAACTGGCCATCGCTGAGCCGGGTCCGGTTCGACGCCACATCCAGCTTGCCATTGAGTTTCAAGCGGCCACGCGCACCGGACCACACTTTTTCGACTTCCTTTTTGGAATCGGCAGCAGCCCAGTTGACGAAATCACGCAATGATAAAGAATTAAGCTCAACATCGCCGGACAGCTGCGAAGCATCGCCCGCCGGCAGGAACGAGCCGACAAATCGCCCGCGAGTCTGACCAGGCATCGAGCCCTCGAGCGTGTTGATCCGCAGCCGGTCCTGCTCGATTTCGGCATGCAGCTTGACGCCATCGAGCACCTCGCCGCCAAACACCAGGCTGGTCACAGATAGTTTGACATCGCCCTCCACCCGGCTCGGCAACGTGCCCAGCACATTGGCCAGCAACGGGAAGACCTGGCCACTGAAGACGTAGCCATGGCCACGCGATGCCGTCATTTCATCAACATCAAACCGCGAGGCTTCCAGTGTCGTATCAATTCTGATCGTCGATCCCAGCCTCACCCGGGCCTGGCCGGTCAGAAGGTTGGCTGCATCGGTAACATCGTCCGGCGCAATTTCGATTTTCTCGAACCGTACCTCACCGAAATCGGCCGCCATATCTGCTTTGAAGACCATTGCTGGTCTTGTCGCCGCGCCGTTCTCCCTTGACTTCGCCCTGATTGATGGCCGTACCTTCAATCTGCCGGTGACACCCTGGTTTTTGTCACCCAGAATCCCATCGAAACTGTAAATCGCGCCTGTTGTTGCTTCCGGCGCCAGCCGGACGGCGAATCGGACCGGACTGCCTCGGTAGATCTTCCCGGTCGTCAATCCGGCCGAAACCCGCTCCCGGCCGTATGACATCAACCCGCGAACCCGCCAGGGACCGGCCAGGGTTGGAGCCGAAAGCACCGCATCGACGTCTTCGATCTTGGCCGACCCGCCGCGTCGCCCATCAGCGAGCACGATCGTACCATCGACAATCTCGATACCGGCAACCGACACCGTTTCAACGTCCACCACCTCATCAAGCGTGATACGCGGCTGCAATTGCCAGGTACCGGTGCCTGTTGCCAGGCGTTCAAAGGCAAACACCGGCTTTTCGACCCGGATACCTTCGACAACAACCTTTCCTGAAATCAGCGGCGCGAGGGACAGGCGCATCTCGATCTCGTCGGCATGCATCAACCGGTGGATCTTTGCGCCGGGCGGATTTGCAACCGAAACGTCGCTCAGCCAAAGCACCGGCCAGGGGAACAGTTGCGCCCGAATATCTCCTCCGATGACCACCGTGCGGCCGGTGAGCTGGCGGCCATAGTCTTCGATATCGGCCCGGTAGGAGTTCCAGTCGATGTAAAGCGGGGCTGCAAGCGCTGCGCCGGCAAGCAGGATCAACGCCATTCCCAAATACAGCAGCGGTGATCGCCACACACTCATGTCAGAGCATTTCCTTGCCGCTCAGCCTTTCAGCCTTAAACTTCAACAACCTTGCCAGGATTCATGATGTTGTCCGGATCGATGGCCCTCTTGATCGTCCGCATGATGTCCAGCGCTGGTCCATGTTCATCGTCAAGATATTTCATCTTGCCCATCCCGACGCCGTGCTCTCCGGTGCATGTGCCTTCCATAGCCAACGCCCGGGCCGCCAGGCGCTCAAGTATGCCGCGCACCTTGCGCAAATCGCCATCATCGCCGCGATCGAACGCCAGCTGCACGTGAAAATTGCCATCACCGACATGCCCCACCATCGGTCCGTACAGACCGGTTGATTCGATATCATTCTGGGTTTCACTAACACATTCGGCAAGCCTTGAAATTGGGACACAGACATCGGTCGCCAAATAGTCCATTCCCGGCGTTTTGGCCTTGATCGCCCAATAGGCATCATGCCGGGCCTGCCACAATTTGTTACGGTCTTCTTCAAGCGTAGCCCAGTCGAACGGACCGCCACCGAATTCCTCCGCGATTTCGCCAAACAGGGCAATCTGTTCAGCGGTGCCCTGTTCACTGCCGTGAAACTCCACGAACAGTGTTGGCGCGACCTTCAGGTCGAGATTGGAATAATCGTTGAACGCACCAATGGTTTCCGCATCGATCAATTCTATACGGGCAATCGGTATCGCCATCTGGATCGTCGTGATAACCGCATTGCAGGCAGAATCGATACTGTCGAACGGGCACACGCCCGCGGCAATGGACTCAGGAATGGCAGACAGCTTGAGCCCTATCTCGGTGATGACGCCCAATGTGCCCTCAGAACCGACCATCAAACGCGTCAGGTCATAACCGGCCGCCGACTTCTTGGCCCGCCGCGCCGTGCGGATGATTTCACCATCGGGCATCACAACGGTCACGCTCATCACATTGTCACGCATTGTACCGTATCGCACCGCATTGGTGCCCGACGCCCGCGTTGCCGTCATACCGCCGATGCTGGCGTTCGCGCCCGGATCGATCGGAAAGAACAACCCCGTGTCGCGCAGGTAAGAATTGAGCTGCTTGCGCGTCACGCCTGCCTGGACGCGGCAATCGAGATCCTCCGCGTTGACTTCCAGAATGGCATCCATGCGCGACACATCCACCGATATCCCGCCAAATGGCGCTGCCACGTGGCCCTCAAGCGACGTCCCGGTGCCATAGGGAATGACCGGCGCCTGATACTGCCGGCATATCCTGACGATCTGGCTGACCTCCTCGCTGGTCTCGGCAAACACCACGGCATCGGGCACCGGCCCTTTGTGCCAGGTCAGTACATCTCCGTGCTGCTCGCGCACGGACTGTGCCGTACTCAACCGGTCGCCGAAAACGGCACTCAGCTCGACGATCGCCTGACCACTGGAGTTTCGCTTCAATCCCGCTGGTTCAGCCATCGAAATCCTCTTCCCTCAATACCTTTACGAGCCGCTTTGCGCTCTGCTATGGCTCGCCAGACTAAACGAATGACAAGGCTGTGCGCAGCCTTTTTTCATCAGGAACCAGTGATGCCAGATCAAAATACCCCGTTTGTATGCAAGATCGAGAAGGTGCGGGACGAATGGATCGACTACAACGGCCATTTCAATATGGGATATTACGGCGCGCTTTTCGATATCACCGCCGATGACGCGTTCGAAGTCATGGGGCTGGGGCCTGAATACGTCAAAACCGGCTTTTCGTTTTACACCCTGGAGGCGCATATCACCTATTTGCGTGAACTGCACGCTGATGATGCTGTTCAGGTCCATTTCCGGATACTCGACTACGACGCCAAGCGAATTCACTATTTCGAGGAAATGTTCCACGCCGAGGGCGGCTGGTTGGCAGCAACGCTGGAAGGCATCTGCATGCACATTGACATGGACGCCAAGAAATCATGTTCTTTCCCCGATGAAGTGCTCAAACAGATTGCTGCCATGCACAGCGCCCATCAGGACCTGGCGGTGCCGCCACAGGTCGGCCACAAAATCGGCATCGTCCGCAAAATGGCGTGAGGTTAACCGATTATCTGCATGACAGGCGCATAATGCTGGATGGGATTCCAGAGTAAGCCTTCCGGGGACAGACAATGAACGGCCTGAAAGCAGGCATCGTCGGGTTTTTGAGCGAACGCACATTGCCGTCCGTGCGCACGCTGCTGGCGACACGGCAACCGCTTGTCTGGTTGCTGGCGCTCATCATCGGCGGGGTCGGCGCTTATGCAATATTGGCGTTTCGCTGGCTGATCGGCGCCGTTCAATGGCTCTGGCTCGGCAACAGCTCGGAAAATGTCCTCTCCACGGTCGCCAGCTTCCGCGAACCCTGGCTGATCATGCTGGCGCTGGTTGGCGGCGGGCTTGTCGTTGGCTTCATCCTGCGCTTCACCACCCACTCGTTCCGCACCCACGGCATCGCCGATGTCATCGAGGCACGGGCCATTCATGGCTCCCACATCCCGATCCGGCGCGGCCTCATGAGCGCGGTGGCCTCAGCGATTTCCCTGGGCGCCGGCGCCAGCGCCGGGCGCGAGGGACCCGCTGTTCATCTTGGGGCTGCAATCGCCTCGTTCCTGGAGAGCCGTTTCAGCCTGCCTGGCGCGGCACGCCGGGTACTGCTCGCCAGTGGTGCTGCAGCCGCAGTGTCGGCCTCGTTCAACGCACCGATTGCCGGTGTCCTGTTTGCTCACGAAGTCATCCTTGGCCACTACGCGCTCACCGCCTTCGTGCCGACTGTTATTGCTGCGGTCGGTGCAACGCTGATCACCCGCGTCCATCTCGGCGATTTCCCCGCCTTCATCATCCCGGATTATCACATCACGTCGTACTGGGAATTTCCGGCATTTGCTCTGCTGGGTGTGGTTTGCGGCCTCGTGGCCGTCGGGTTTTTGTTGTCGATCATGGCCAGCGACTGGCTCAGCCGGCAGGTCGACCTGCCGATCTGGGTCCGCCCGGCAATCGGCGGTGTCATTGTCGGTGCAATCGCGATCATGGTGCCCGAAGTGCTTGGCGTTGGCTACGAGGCAACCAACCAGGCATTGCGCGAGAAATACTCACTCGAGTTTCTGTTTCTCCTTTTGTTCGCCAAAACAGCAGCGACCGCGATCACGCTGGCCAGCCGGTTTGGCGGCGGGGTGTTCTCGCCATCGCTGTATCTCGGCGCAATGTCGGGCGGTGCCTTCGGCATCATTGCAGCATCGGTTTTTCCCGAGTTCGCCTCCAGCTACGGGGTTTATGCAATCCTCGGCATGGGTGCAGTGGCAGGTGCCGTGCTCGGCGCACCGATCTCAACAACGATGATCGTGTTCGAGCTGACCGGCGGCTACGAAATGACCATCGCCCTGCTCTTGTCGGTCTCGATCGCCTCGGTCATAACCCAGGCCCTGATTGGACAAAGCTTCTTTGGCTGGCAACTGTCGACCCGCGGTCTTTATCTCGGTGATGGCCCGCACCGCCGCATCATGCGCACCTGGAAGGTCGCCGACTTCATGACCGGCCTGAGCCCGGAAGACAGCGAAAACCCGGTAAAACTTGGTCCGGACGACCTGCGCCTCACACCTGAAGACACGCTGGAAGTGACCTTGCGGGCGTTCGATACCACCGGCCTTGACCGGATCGCGGTTTTCGATCCAAGCAACATGGACACCCAGATCGGTTGGGCCGAATACACCAAGGCCCTGTCGACCTTCAACGCCGCCCTGATCGAAGCCAACATCGAAGAGCACCGCTAGAGCGGTTCACAGTCATATTGGACCATTTGATGGTCCAAATCGGTTCACTCGGCTAGTTAAGAAACGCAACGCGATGTGGGGCATCGGGTAAGTTTCTTAACGACGTACGATGGGCCGATTTGGTCCACCGAAGGCCGGGTTTTCGCGCCCGCTGGACGTCGTTACAGTCCACTTGTGGTCGGCCAGACCACGGCGTGGACTGTGCCTAGCCAGCAAACGCGAAAACCCGGTCAA
>JABDJG010000126.1 GCA_013002595.1 Hyphomicrobiales bacterium
GCGACCGAGGCCGGCGCGTCCGACTTTCTCGACAAGTCCGATCTTAATGCCAATTTGATGGAGCGTTCGATCCGCTATGCGATCGCCAATTCCAAAGCGCTTGAAGCGCTGGAAGTGCAAAAGAGCCTCCTGACCACGACGATTGAATACAGCGGTGCCGGCGTTGCCGCACTGGACGGCAACCAGACTTTGACCACATGCAATCAAAGATTCGAGACGCTTTTGAACGAGTATGCGCTCGTTCACTTTGGCGATGCGCAAAATGCTCAAAGCCAGGCTTTGCTGCACATGATAGCCGGCCTGGCCGATGCCGAGCGGCACGAAATCGAGTTCACCAACGCCAGCGGGCAGATCTTCGAGGTCAGAACGAATCCAACACCACACGGCGGCATGGTCATTTTCGCGGTCGATGTGAGTGCCCAGAAAGCCTTTGAAGCGAACCTGATCAAGGCCAAGGCAGATGTCGAGGCAGCCAGTCGGGCAAAGTCGTCATTTCTGGCAAACATGAGCCATGAATTCCGCACGCCATTGCACGGTATCATGGGATTTTCAGATCTCATTCGGCAGCATATCGAAGACGAAGAGATCAAGGAGTTCGTCCAGCAGATTAGCGACAGCAGTGTGCATCTGCTCGAGATCATCAATACGGTTCTGGCGTACTCACGGCTTGAAGCCGGCCAGCATCCATTCGACAGCCGAGAACTGCTGGATATCGAGCATCTCATCGACTTCTGCGTGAAACAGGTGTTGCCAAAGGCCAATGAGCGCGGAATTTCGATCCGCAGCAATATCGATCCGCAGTTGGTCAGCCTTGATTGCGACACGACATCAGTGAGGCGGATTTTAATCAACCTGTTGTCAAACGCGGTCCGGTTCTCAAAAGAGCAAAGCGAGGTTCAGCTCAACTTGCAGATTGTCGGTGACGGACAACTGCGAATGTCTGTCTTGGACTTCGGAATCGGCATGAAACCGGAGCAGGTCGACAAGGCGTTCCTGCCATTCCATCAGTTGGGCAGCGGTTACGACCGGCAGTCTGATGGCACCGGTCTTGGCCTGCCGATGGTCAAATCCCTGGCCGAGCTGCACAGCGCCGAAGTGTGCATCGATACCGCACCGGGACAGGGCACGTGCGTTTCGGTGATTTTTCCAGCTGAACGTGTCGTTCGGAACCAGACTATTCGCCAGGTTGTGTAAAGCCGTAGCGAGTTTTCCCGGAGTTTCCCGCATAGCTTGCGGGGTCTGCTATTTTTCAATCACCACTCCGAATTGGCCCGTGCGAATTCTGAAATTCTCTAGGTGTTTGAAAAATAGACCTAAAACGGGCTGCGGTATCCTGCAATTTTACGTAATTTAAAGAATTTTGCCCTACAACCTGGGGTCATAAAACTTTCAAGACAGGCGGCGACGAATGGGGATTACCTACGAAGACACCGGCGAGCGCCGACAGGATGCCAGACGCATCCTGGAGCGGGCTGATACTGGCCGGCGGCAAGCCGACCGGGAGCAACTTGAGCTCCTGGGTGATGAGGTTGAGTCTTCTGATGGTTCGGGAATCTTTGCCGGCAAGTATGTGCTTCTGGTTGCCGCGATACTCGTCATTGCCCTGAGTGTCGTGCAGACCGCCAATGTCAAGCTGGCGCCAATGTTGAATGATCCTGCCAAGATTGATCAGGTTGCAGGCATTCTGGCCAATGACCGCAATTATCATACCTATGATCTTAATATCGAGACCCGCCGGTTGCGCCATCAGCATATCCAGCGTTTGAACAGGACGCCGGAACTCGCCGTGCTGGGCGCCAGCCATTGGCAGGAAGGCCATGCGTATCTCGGCAAGAACGTAGACATGTACAATGCGCATGTACACCGCGACTATTACGAGGACATTCTTGCAGTAACCGAGATGTTCGTACGGTATGGCAAGCTGCCACCGAAAATGATCATTACCATCCGTGACAATCTTTTCACGCCGGTCGATGATCGCACTGATTTCCTCTGGGTGCCGGTCCTTGACGACTACCGCGCCATGGCGGCGCGTCTGGGTATTCCGGTTCACAATGCATATTCCAACGGCATTACGCCGCAACTGCGTCAGCGATTGTCGTTGCCGCTGCTCAAGGCCAATGCCGAGCGCTACCTGCGCTCGCCGATCAAGCCATACCCATCGTCAGCAAATGTGCACCCGACGCTCGACACGTTGCTGCCGGACGGATCCATTCAGTGGTCCACGCTGCACAACGAGGCCTTTACCCCCGAAAGATCCAGGCAGTTGGCGCTGGCCTTTGCAGAGCAGCGTCGCAACGATCCCCCCAAGCTTGATGAACTGGGGGTTGAGTCGGTCGACAAGTTGTTTGCCTATCTGAGTGATGCCGGGGTTGAAGTCTATCTGGCGCACCCGCCATTCAATCCACTGTTCTGGGATGCCGTGCAAGGCTCTGCCTACATGGAAGGCCTGCGTCAGGTCGAGCGGCTGACCAAGATGTTTGCCGCCAAGTACAAATTCGAGCTGATCGGCGGGTTCGATCCCAGAAAAGTCGGCTGCACCAAGGATCAATATATCGATTCTGAGCACTCCAGGCCCGTTTGCCTGGCACGGATCATTGATGAGTTCTCAAGGCTGGACAAAGGAAAAGTCAGCCCTAAAGGCTGACCAAGGAAACAAGAACAATGGCGTTCAGCTCTTATCATTTCATTCTGATCTTCTTGCCACTGTGCTACGCAGGCTTCGTGCTGGTGCACAGGATATTTGGCTGGAATGGCGTATTCCCTTACCTGGCACTGGCATCGATAGTGTTCTATGCCCAATTCAGCGTCATTCTTGCCACCATTCTTGCCACCTCTGTGGTGCTGAACTTCCTTGCCGGACGCTTCATTATCGAAATTCAAGACAAGCGCAATGCGGCCAGTATGGCGACAGCGATTGCAGTGATCGCCAATCTGGTAGCGCTTGGCTACTTTAAGTACACGAACTTCTTCATTGACGTGTCCAATCAGGTATCCGGTGCAGGGTTTTCGCATCTCGACATTGTCCTGCCAGTAGGTATCTCGTTCTACACATTCATCCAGATAGGATTCCTGCTCGAGGCGTATAACGGTCAGGCTGAAAAGGTCAGTTTCTCGCGATATGCGCTGTTTGCGACCTTCTTTCCGTGCGTGACCGCCGGCCCGCTTGTGCTGCAACGTGAAATGTTCCAGCAGATGGAGGAAAAGAAGGGACCAGCGTTTTCCTCGGTTGCCGTCGCCGTCGGCCTGACGCTGTTTGGAATAGGCGTCTTCAAGAAAGTCATTCTGGCAGATTCGATTGCCCCATTTGCCGATGCCGCCTTCGATGGCGTTGCCAGCGGTGCTGCAATCAGCATGGTACAGGCCTGGGTCGGCTCGCTGTGCTATACGATGCAGTTGTATTTCGATTTCTCGGGCTATTGCGACATGGCCATCGGTATCGGCTTCATGTTCGGTATCAAGCTGCCGCTTAATTTCAATTCGCCCTTCAAGGCAACCAGCATTGCGGATTTCTGGCGGCGCTGGCACATGACCATGACGCGGTTCTTTACAACCTATCTGTATACGCCTTCGGCGATGAAGAACACGCGCCGAGCTATACAGCTGCAGTACTCGCCGTGGCACAAGTTCATGCGCGCCTCCGCCATACCGGTGACCTACACGTTTGTCGTAGCGGGCATCTGGCATGGCGCCGGATGGGGTTTCGTTGTCTACGGTCTCATTCATGGCCTGGCGCTGGCTGTCAATCATGGCTGGCGTGAATTCAAGATGCCTGATGTCGGTCCATATGTCGGCTGGGCGCTGACCATGACGGTGGTGATCTGTGGTCTGGTTGTTTTCAGGGCGCCCGACCTCAGCGTGTCAGCGACCATTCTGGCCAGTATGTGGGGTCTTGGCGGCCTGTTCGGCAGCGTGGATGCGGGGCGTTGGGTGGCAAGCGAACTCACTTGGCCGACGATCATGATAGCAGTCTACTCGATTATTGTCCTGAAAGCCCCAAATTCGCAGGAAATTCTGCGCAGTCAATGGGTCAGCTGCGACCCGGAACCACAGGAGTCCGCAGCCAGGCCAATCTGGCGCTGGAAACCAACTCCCGGCTGGGCAGCCGCTGCAGGGCTGGTGCTGGCCATCGCAATCACCTCTTTGGGGAACAGTTCGAACTTTTTGTACTACCAATTTTAACAACAGGGAATCTTGCTCGACCCACAAAAACCAGGGCACTGAGCGAATTCAATACCGAGGCGACAAATGAACCAGATGATGACAGGAACGATCGACACGGTAATCGAGCTGCCCAAGCAGGTTGCCCCGGAGATTGCTGACGACATCGAGAAGGAATCGGTTTTCGTATCTCCGCATATTGAGCGGATTACGGTTATGGCTTGCCGCAGCAAGGCCAGCGTTCAGATCAAGGCGACAGCCGACATCGACGAGGTGGTCGACAAGGCAACCCGCTACCTGCATGTCATGGCACGGCAGATGACCGGCTTCGACATCAAGGTGTTCGGCGAGAACAAGCGCTGTGACGAAGGCGAATACGTTACCGGCGTCAACAACAAACTGGTCGAGCTCGGCTGGCTGCACGATTACGGCAAAGGCCAGGTTGCCTACAAAGGCCCGGTGCTGAAACTGGCACGGCTGATCAACGAAACTGCCGGCAATCTGTACGAAGAGCACTTCAATGTGGCCGACGGGCATTTCCCGTCGTTCATCGATGCGGACACGCTGCACAAATGCGGTTACTTCGATTCGCATCCCAACAACGTAACGTTCGTCGGCAATGTGGTTGAAGATTTTGATGCGCTGGAGGAATTCCGCCAGGCCAATTCGTGCTCGGAAGGCGCCTTGCTGCCACCATCAGAGCACATCCATCAGGACGGCATGTGCCTTAATCCGGCAGCCTGTTTCCCGGCGTATCCGACTTTGTCCGGTCAAAAGATCAACGAGGATGGCCATGTCATGAGCTGGCTGGGCCGGGTGTTCCGCTATGAATCACGCAACATCTGCGGCCTGGACCGTCTTTATGAGTTCAATGTCCGCGAGATTGTGTTTGTCGGAACCGATGAGTATGTGCGCGAGTGCCGGTTGAAGTCCCTGCCGCTGGTGCAACAGCTGGCCGAAACGTTTGACCTGGACATGAAGCTCCAGACGGCAACCGATCCGTTCTTTGCAACGGTATCTGCCGCCAAGAAATTCTATCAGCAGGCACAAGAGGTCAAGAACGAGATCCTGATCCCGGTGCTCAAAGCAGACGGCACCAAGAAGGATCTGGCCTGCGGTTCGGTCAACCTGCACGGAAACTTCTTTGGTCAGCGGTTCGATATCGCCGGCGCCG
>JABDJG010000137.1 GCA_013002595.1 Hyphomicrobiales bacterium
ATTCCGTTGAACACATTCGCCGTAACGTGAACTTCGGCAACGTCCTGCAGAAATGGCACGCCGTTGGCGCATCATTCTTCTTTATCGCAGTTTATATCCATATCGCCCGTGGCATGTACTACGGCTCCTACAAGGCACCACGAGAAATCCTGTGGATGCTCGGCGTAGCCATTTTCCTCGTCATGATGGCGACCGGTTTCATGGGTTATGTGCTGCCATGGGGCCAGATGAGCTTCTGGGGCGCCAAGGTGATCACCAACCTGTTCTCGGCGGTACCGTTCTTTGGCGAGACCATCGTCACCTGGCTGTGGGGCGGGTTCTCGGTCGACAATGCGACCCTGCAGCGGTTCTTCTCGCTGCACTATCTGCTGCCGTTCGTGTTGGCAGGCCTCATATTCCTGCACATCTGGGCGCTGCATGTCAGCGGCAACGGCAACCCGACCGGAATTGAAGTGAAGTCGGACCAGGATACGGTGTCGTTCCATCCCTACTATACGATGAAGGACCTGTTCGCGATCCTGATCTTCCTGATCGTGTTCTGCGCGTTTATGTTCTTTTCACCGGACTACCTGGGACATCCGATCAACTATGTCGAAGCGAACCCGCTGTCGACGCCGGCCCATATCGTGCCGGAATGGTATTACCTGCCGTTCTACGCGATCCTGCGGGCGGTCCCGGACAAGCTGCTGGGCGTTGTGGCGATGTTTGCCTCGATCCTGATCCTGTTCATCCTGCCGTGGCTGGATACCTCCAAGGTGCGTTCGGCAACCTACCGGCCGATCTACAAGCAGCTGTTCTGGCTCCTGGTCATCGACTGCATCGTGCTCGGCTTTGTTGGCGCCAACCCGCCGGAAGGCGCCTGGCTGGTCGTCGGGCGGATTGCAACGATCTGGTATTTCGCACACTTCCTGATCTTCCTGCCGTTGCTTGGATTGTTTGAAACGCCGAAACCGCTGCCATCGTCGATATCCGATGATGTGCTCTCGAAGTCGGCCGCCAAATCACTGCCAGCCGCGCAACCGGCTGAGTAAGCAAGACATGAAGAGATCGATCATGAAAACAATCACGAAACTTCTTGCTGCTGCCGGTCTTGTCCTGACATTGGGAACGGCTCCGGTGATGGCGGCTGGTGGCAGCGTCAAGCTGGCCAACGATATCGACTTCTCATTCGAGGGTATCTTCGGCACGTTCGACCGCGGGCAGTTGCAGCGTGGCTATCTGGTCTACAAGGAAGTGTGTGCGGCCTGCCATTCAATGCGGCAGCTGTCGTTCCGCAATCTGGGTGAACCTGGCGGGCCGGAATTTTCCGAAGATGAAGTCAAGGCGCTGGCTGCGACCTTCGAGGTGCCCGGCGAGCCGGACAGCGATGGTGAGATCAGCGACCGGCCGGCTATCCCGGCTGACAAGTTTCCGTCGCCGTTTGCGAACGAGCAGGCAGCCAGAGCATCCAATAGTGGCGCGCTTCCGCCTGATCTGTCGCTGGTGACCAAGTCGCGCGAGGGCTGGCATTACCCGTGGTATTCTTCGCCTTTCATCAAGCTGGTAAAGGGCAATGGTGGTCCCGAATATGTCGCGTCGCTGCTGGCCGGTTATCAAGATCCGCCGAGCGGCGAGGAACAGGGCAACCTCAGTTACAACCCGTACTTCCCGGGCAATTGGATTGCCATGGCACCGCCGCTTAGCGAAGACCAGGTCGAATATGCCGACGGCACCAAGGCCACGGTTGATCAGATGTCGCGCGATGTTGCCGCGTTCATGGCCTGGGCGGCCGAACCGAAGATGGAACAGCGCAAGCGCATCGGCTTCATGGTGATCATCTATCTCGGCGTGCTGGCGCTGTTGATGTATCTGGTCAAGAACAAGATCTGGCGCGACCAGCACTAGTCTGGTTCCGCCGCGAATGGTTTGATGAGAACCCGGGCCTGGTGGTCCGGGTTTTCTGTTTAGGAGGGGTGTCGTGACACAGACGGTTCTTGGCATTATCGGCGGCTCCGGGGTTTACGATATCGAGATGGACGGGGCCGAGTGGACCGCGATCGCCAGTCCGTGGGGTGCGCCGTCCGATGAAGTGCGCAGCGGCGAGATCGATGGCCTGAAGGTTGTCTTTCTGCCACGGCACGGGCGCGGTCACCGGCTGTCACCGAGCGGCATCAACTACCGTGCCAATATCGATGTGATGAAGCGGGCAGGCGTCACCGATCTGGTATCGCTGTCGGCGTGCGGCTCGTTCCGCGAGGGCTTGCCGCCGGGCACCTTTGTCATTGTTGATCAGTTCATCGACCGCACATTTGCCCGCGACAAGAGTTTCTTTGGCAATGGCTGTGTGGCGCATGTCTCGTTGGCTGAACCGGTCAGCCCGTTGCTGGCCGGCCATGTCGAGGCGGCCGCCCGTGACGCTGGAATTGCGGTTCACTCAGGCGGCACCTATCTGGCGATGGAAGGTCCGCAGTTTTCGTCGATCGCCGAGAGCAAGATGTACCGGGCCTGGGGCTGCGATGTCATCGGCATGACCAATATGCCGGAAGCCAAGCTCGCCCGCGAGGCCGAGATCTGTTACGCGACGGTTGCCATGGTGACCGACTTCGACAGCTGGCACCAGGACCACGGCACCGTCGACATCGCCTCGATCCTGAAGGTCATGCAGGGCAACTCGGCAAACGCCAAGATGCTGGTGACGACGCTTGCCAAGGCGCTGCCGCGAGAGCACGAGGCGTGTCCGATCGGATCGGACACAGCGCTTGAGTACGCGATCATCACGGCGCCGGAAGCACGCGATCCTGCAATGGTGGCAAAGCTCGATGCTGTCGCCGGCAGGGTTCTGTCAAAGTAGCAGAACTGTGGCTGGTGACGTTCGGGTAAACCTTCGAATTCGGCTCAATGGCTCGCGCCCGGGCCTTTTGCGTCGCCCTGACATTTGCCTGTGACCTTTTTGGTGGCGTTGCATTGGCTGATCAGATCCTGCTCCTGGATCTTGCACTGAACGATCAGCGGGCCGCGCATCAGGCCGCCGCCGACATTTTCACAATCGCAGGTGATGTCGCCGCAACTGACCCCGACCAGCTCTTCGACAAGCTTGAAGGCATCGTCACACCAGGCGCCGGCAATCGGGATCGACTTGCACAAGCTCTTGACCATGTCCTTTATCGTGTCACTTCCCCAGGGGCCTTTGGAAAGCTCATTCAGCCGGTCGCGTATCTTGTTGTAGGCCTTATGATCGAACTTGCCGGTTTCGATCGCATCTGCGACCAGATTGAGCGCCTGGGACGATTGACCGTACATCTCATTGTTCCAGCCGAGCAGTTGGCTGAACGGTACCGCGGTCACATTGTTGATCGCAGGGCCGCCGAGTGATGACGCCGCTTCGAGCCAACCGTAGATATATTCCGTGGTGGCCTCTTTGTTCATTTTGGCAAGGTCGGGTGTGTTGCGCGCCAACTCGGCAATCTTGGCCAGACGGCTCAGTGTGTTGGTGACGGCTGACCCAAGTTTGTCATCGCCTGTGGCCTGTGAAATCGCGGCGGCTATGCTCGGCAACCCGGCCTTTGCCGCTGCTGCATCAAGCTTTTGGACGGCCTTGTCCAACTGGATTGCGGCTTCGGGCAACAAGGTCTTGTTGTCCTGCATCTGGCCGATGGTTTCCATGAGCGGACCGACAATGCTGGCATAGGCCTGAACGTCGGCGATATCGCCCGATGCAGCCAGAGTGCCCAGGGCATCAAGCATCGCGCCGGGGCCGGCCTCCTCGGTGGCCTTTTCGCTCAGCAGCTTTGCCGTCAGGCGGGCGCCATCCGCATTTGGATGAGCAGCAGCGATCCTTTGAATGTCGCGCAAGGCAGCAACGCGCTGGGCCGTCTCCGTGGCAGCGCTAAGGCGGGCGCCGGCAGCATCCATGCGGGCCTTGGCGTCAGCCGGCCATTCGCCGGCGGCCGCTGTAGCTGCCGAAAAAATCACGATCTGGAAGAGCAAGATCATGCACACAGCTGATAGATATCCAACAATTGGTCGCGAGGCGCTGTTCATGGTGGTCATTATGTGGTGTCCGTTTTTTTTTGCCGTTAGGTAAATTGTATATTGCAGAACACGCGGTGTGAAGTGTTGAAAATTGCCCTGTCCTGCTGAATGATGCCGGATTGCAAGATGGAGGATTGCCATGACCAAGCTGCTCTATGAGGTCAAAGACGGTATCGGCTGGATCCGGTTCAACCGGCCGGAAGTGCTCAATGCGTTCAATCCAGCCGAGTGCCGGGCTCTGGTCGATACGCTGCGCACGGCGGCCGATGACAAGGCGGTCAAGGCGATCATCATCTCCAGCGTGGGGGATGTGTTCTGCGCCGGTGATGACCTGAAGGTGGCGCTGGAAGAGTATCCGCTGATCAAGAGCGGCAAGATGCACCCGATCCTCGATATCATCGAGGACATCACCGAAAGCCTGCAGGAAATCCCGCGCATCATCCGCAAGGCCAACAAGGTGGTGATCGCCGCGGTGCGCGGATATGCGGTTGGTGGCGGGTTCGAGATCGCCATTGACTGCGACATGATCGTTGCGGCCGACAACGCGACCTTCGGATTTCCCGAAGCCAACGCCGGGATGACGATTACCGGGGGCGCATCCAAGCTGTTGCCGATGATTGTCGGACTCAACAAGGCGCGCGAGTTGGTGCTGACCGGTGAGTTCATCAATGCGGCCGAAGGCCACCGGATCGGGCTGGTCAATCGCCTGGTGCCGCTGGGCCAGGAAGAGGCCGAGGCCGAGCGGCTGGCGCGGGTGATCATGTCACGGGCGCCGCTGGCCGTCATGCAGCACAAGCGCCTCTTGCAGCAGTCGACCGAGGCCGACTTCGAAACCGCGCTCAATCTTGAAAAGCAGACGATCGCGACGCTGATCTATACCGAGGACTATGGTGAGGCGATCACGGCGTTCGGTGAAAAGCGCAAGCCGGAGTTCAAGGGGCGCTAGCGCATGGCGACATTTGACGATCCCCGGGTGGAGCAGGACCTGGCAACGGTCCTGGCCAAACGGGTCGCGCGCTCGCCGGACAAGGCCTGGATCCTGACCGAGGAACGGTCCTACAGTTACCAGGAGATTGACGATCTGTCCGGCCGGCTGGCGCAGGGCTTTGCCGATGCCGGCATTGCGGCAGGCGATACCGTGCTGATCATGCTGCCGGACACGGTCGACTACATCATCATCTGGTGCGCGCTATCGAAGATCGGCGCCATCGAAGTGCCGGTCAATGTGCACTATCGCGGCGGGATCCTGGCCCATGTGGTGAACGATTCGCTGGCCAGGGTCATGGTGGTCGACGGGCAGTTCGTTGACCGGCTTGCAGGTGTTGCCGGTGACCTGGAACATCTTGAACAGCTGGTTCTGTATGGCGATGGCGCGGCGGTGCCTGGCGCCCTGTCCGGCAAAGTGGGCGCGACCGGCTATCAGGCGATGTTTGCAGGCACCGCCTGGGCAGGCGGGGGGCCGCGGTATCTCGACCTGATGGCGGTGATGTATACATCGGGCACGACCGGCCCCTCCAAGGGCGGCACGGTCAGCCATGCGCATGCCTTCGAATACGCCTATGGCGTCACCGAGATGCTGGAGCTGCGGGAAGATGACATCTACTATGCCCCGCTGCCGCTGTTCCACCTGGCCGGGCAGTTTGCGCTGGTTTACTGCAGCTGCATTGCCGGCGCGAGCGCGGTCATTCCGGGCCCGTTCAGTGCAGCGCGGTTCTGGAGCGATGTTGAGCGCTATGGCGCCACCACCAGCTTCCTGTTGGGGGCAATGGCGAACTTTCTTTATCAGCAGGAACCGGGCAAGGGCGATGCGGACAACTCGCTGGAGCGGGTGCTGATGGTGCCGCTGATCCCGGAAGTTGAGGATTTCAAAAAGCGCTTCGACTGCCTGGTCTCGACGACATGGGGCGGCACTGAAATGAACTGTCCAACCCGGTCAGGCTTTGATCTGGTTGACAACAGGTCGTGCGGGCGGATCGCCGAGGACCGCTATGAAGTGCGCATTGTCGATGAAGATGACAAGGAAGTGCCGCCGGGCGTTGCCGGCGAGGCGCTGGTGCGCGCGAAAGAGCCGTGGATCATCTCGAACGGATACTGGAACCATCCCGAATGGACCGTGAAGGCCTGGCGCAACCAGTGGTTCCATACCGGCGATATGTTGATGCGCGATGAGGCCGGCAACTATTATTTTGTCGACCGGTCGAAGGACGCCATCCGGCGGCGCGGCGAGAACATCTCCTCAATGGAAGTGGAAAACGAGATCAACGCTCACCCGGATGTTCTGGAGTGTGCGGTCATTCCGGTTGCATCCTCGGCAACCGAGCAGGACGTAATGGCGGTTGTGGTGTGCAAGCAGGGCCGGGACATCGACCCCGAACAGTTGATCAGGTTTCTGGAGCCGCGCATGGCCTACTTCATGGTGCCGCGTTACATCGAGACCACCGAGGCCCTGCCCAAGACGCCGACCGGCAAGATCCAGAAGTTTCAACTGCGCGAGACCGGCGTGACGTCGGCGACCTGGGACCGTGAGGCCGCAGGTGTGAAGCTGAAACGCTAAAACTCAAAATGCCCCAGAGCGCTTTAGCGCTTGATTGAGTGCGAACCCTAGATCAGTTCACGTTTTGGTGGAAACCACACGACACGCCACTCATAGTCATACCCGTGCTTGTCACGGGTATCCAGAGCGATGGAACGCTGACTTCTGCAGCTCTACATTGACGGAACAAGCCCGGCAATGACGAAATATGTTTACTGTCGTGTACGTCTTTGATTGATTCAATCAAAGACGATCGCGCTCTAGCGCAATTGCCGCAGGAGCTCGCGGGTTGGCCATGAGTCGGCCGGCATGCCGAACTTGATCTGCATGGCCTTGGTCGCCTTGCGGGTGCCGGCGCCGATGATGCCGTCGATCTTGCCGACATCGAAGCCGCGGCGCTGCAGGGCGCTTTGCAGCTGCTTGATCTCGGCAAGCTCCAGCCCGGTGCCTTGTGCCGACCCCCGGTGGGCCGGCGGCGCGCCGGCCAGGCGGGTCGCGAAATAGGCCGCGGTGGTCGAATAGAGCAGGGACTCGTTCCACTTCAGATAGACATTGCGGAAATTGTCATAAGCCAGGAACGCCGGGCCGTTGCGGCCCATCGGCAGCAGCAGAGCGGCCGGCAGGCGGTCCTTGCGCAGGCCCTTGCCATTGGCGCGCGTGACGCCCCATTCGGCCCATTGGCTGCGCGGGTGGCTGATCGCCAGATCGGCTTGTGCCCAAGGCAGCGATCTGGTCAGGCGTACTTCCTGCAGCCAGGGCTGGCCCGCTTGCCAGCCGAACGAACGCATCAAGGCGGCTCCCGATGCAAGCGCATCGGCGGCGCTGTTCTTGAGATCGCGGCGGCCGTCACCGTCAAAGTCAACGGCAGTTTCCATATAATCGGATGGCAGGAACTGGGTCTGGCCAAGTTCGCCGGCCCAGGCGCCGACCATGTCCTCAAGACGCAGATCGCCGCGCTCGACAATACGAAGCGCGTCAACCAGCTGCGGCCGGAAAAGTTCCGGGCGCCGGCAATCATAGGCCAGCGTCGCCAGGGAGCGGATCGTCGAGAAGTTGCCCTGCACGGCGCCGAAATCGGTCTCCAGTCCCCAGAATGCGGTGATCACGGGGGCCGGTACACCGTACTGCCGTTCGATACGCTTGAAGGTCGATGCGTGCTTCTTCATCTTGGCGCGGCCGCGCGACAGGCGGGACTTGTTGATCATGCGGCCGGAGAACTTGAGGAACGACTGCGAAAAGACCGTCTGCCTGCGGTCATAGCCGATGACCCGTTTGTCATAGGTGACGCCGCTGAGCGCCGCATTGATGGTTCTGGGCGAAACACCCTGGGCGGCGGCATCGGCCTTGAACTGCTTGAGCCAGCCGTTGAAGCTGCCCGATGTCTTGCAGGCAGCCTCGGCGGTGCCGATGGAGAAAACAAAAAGTAGTGCTGCGGTAAGTGCGGTTCCGGTCGCGCGCATCATGCATTCCCTGGTTGAGGTGACGGTTAAGTTGACGCTTATGCCAGATTCATCGCCGTGGTGAAAGATCATGGAAACAGTTCACCGCGCGAAGCTGGATATGGCTATCTTTTGCCACCGATTGACGCCATGATTGTTAGCGGGCAATCGAGGCATCTGAATGACTGATAGTGTACTCAACAGCGACAACAGCGTTGCGCGCGGCATTGCCGCGATCTGTGGCGCCGTGCTGCTGTTCTCAGTAGCCGATGCCTTCGGCAAGTGGTTCGGCATGGCCGGCTATCACACAACCCAGATCGTGTTCTTTCGCTACCTGTTCGGCCTGCTGGCCGTGTGGGTGGTTGTCTGGCATGACGGTGTTCCGGCGCTGCGGACCAAGCGGCCGTTGGCCCATGTGGTACGCGGTGTCATGATGTTCTGTGCCTTGTCGCTGTTTTTCCGCGGTTTGCGGGACGTGCCGCTGGCCGAGGGCATTGCGGTTGCGTTCACAGCGCCACTGTTTGCAACGGCCATGTCCGGCCCGGTGCTCGGCGAGAAAGTTGGCATGCAGCGCTGGGCAGCGGTTCTGGCCGGGTTTGCCGGCATGCTGGTGATGCTGCGGCCGGGGTCGGCAGCGTTCCGGTTCGATGCCCTGTTCATCATCGCCTCAGCATTCTGTTTTGCCTCGGTGGTGCTGTATACGCGGCGGTTATCGCGCACCGAAACCAATGCCTCGATGTTCACCTACTCAACGATAACCGCCGGTTTGTGCACCGTGCCGTTCCTCACGGTGACCTGGATCGAACCGCAAGGGGCACATTTGTGGATGTTCGTGATGCTGGGGCTGGTTGGCGGTAGCGCCTCGTTCCTGATGATCATTGCCTATCGCAACGCGCCGGCAGCGGTAAACGCTCCATTCGACTATACAGCGTTGATCTGGACGACGATCGTGGGCTGGCTGGTATGGCGCGAAACACCCGATGGAATGGTCCTGCTCGGCGCGCTGATCGTTGTTGCCGCCGGCATGTTCATAACCTACCGCGAAACCACCAAAGGACGTCGCAAAGCAGCGCTTGCGAAAACACCGCACCGGTGACAAGGTCGGCTCGTGATCTATTGTGGAGTTAATGCCGATGAAGTCATCCGATGCATACCAAGCGCTGGAAAAGTGCAAGTTGCCGGCAGATGAGGCGCATTCCCTGCCGCCGGCTTTTTATTCCTCACCGGAACTGATGAAGGCCGAAGAGATGAAGATATTCCGCACCGGTTGGGTCGGTGTCGGACGGGCTGACCGGTGGCCGGCGCCAGGAGATTATTCGGCAATGGAAATTGCCGGCGTACCGGTGATCGTAGTGCGCGGCAAAGGCGGCCGGTTGAATGCCTTTGCCAACAGCTGCCGGCACCGTGGCGCAAGGTTATTGTCCGGCAACGGCAATTGCCCGGGAATCCGCTGCCCGTTTCACAGCTGGGCCTATACGCTGGACGGACGGTTGGCCGGCGTGCCCAACATGGAGTTGGCAAAGAACTTTAACCGCGATGATTACGGCCTGATCGAATTCCACACGGCCGAGCGGGCCGGTTTTGCCTTCCTGTGTCTGGCTGACGAGGCACCGGACATCGATCAATGGCTGGGAGACTTTGAGGCGCTGCACAGGCCCTGGAAACTGGATGAGCTGGTCTCGACGCGGCGCCGCGAGTTCGAGGTTGAATGCAACTGGAAGCCGTTCCTGGAGGTGTTCAAAGAGTACTACAACCAGCCATATGTGCATCCAGACACGGTAAACGATATCTACAATCTACCGGACGAGGGCGATGACACCACCGGCGCCTATGCCAGCCAGTTCGGCTCGACCGAGGGCACCGGCGGGTTGTTGCAGAACAGCCAGGAACAGCCGCTGCCGGTGATGAAAAGCCTTGAAGGACGCAACCGGCAAGGTGTGCGGTACAGCTGGGTATTTCCCAACATGACATTTGCCTCCGGCGCAGATGCGGTCTGGGTCTATGAAATCTATCCGCTCGAACCAGGGCGCAGCCGGGTTGGCATGACCGCCTGTTTTACGCCGGAAACCGTCGCGATGGCGGATTTTGAGGATCGTGTGAAGCACTACTACAGGCGGCTTGACGATGCGATTGCAGAAGATATTCCGGCCCTGGAGGACCAACAGACCGGCCTGGCGTCCGACTATGCGCAGCAAGGCCGCTTCAGCCCGTTGCTGGAGGCAAATGTTGCCGGGTTTGCCCGATGGTATGCTGGGCAGATGACCCTAACCGACAAGGTTTCCAAACTTTAATTAGCCGATTTTGGGCACCCATGGCATGATTGATGCCATGAGAATTGCGATTTTCGGTGCAGTCATGGCACTCGGGCTTGCATTGGTCGGTTCAGGCCCGACATGGGCGGTGACCTTAAAGGACGTGGACACCTATTTGACCGGTGCAGCGCTTGTTGAGGGTACCGACAAGCCGGTTGCGCCGTTCAAGGGACAGGTGGTGGTAGTCACGTTCTTTGCCTCCTGGTGCCCACCGTGCCGCAACGAATTCAAGCATCTCAACCATCTGATCGAGCGTATCGGTGAAGATCGGGTTACCGTCATCGGGATCAATCAGTTCGAGGCCTGGGGCGGCAAGAAGAACCCGGCACGCATGGCGCGGTTTCTGGCTGACACCAAGCCGCAATTTGCACTCATTGAAGGCACTGAGGCACTGCGCGTCGCCTTTGGCGACATCGAGCGGATCCCCAGTGTGGTCGTGATCGGTATCGATGGCAACGAGGCATGGCGGTTTGTTCATGAACGCGGGTCGAGCAAGACCCATGCCACCATCAGCGATCTCACCTCGGCGCTGACGGCTGCCGGTGTATCGCTTGCGTCCCAGTAAACGCGGGCTTGCTACCAGTCGTTTTCGCTGCCAGTCGAGATGGCGCGCGCAAGCCGGCGGTATTCCTTGCATGATGTTCCGCAGCGCTGTTTGATCTGCGCCAACTGGGCTTTGGCCAGATCAATCCGGCCGGCCAACACATAGCCCTCACCGAGATATTCACGGGCAAGCACATAATCGGGGTCGATTGCCAGAGCCTGTTTATAGTAACCGATGCCGCGGTCAAGCTGGCCCAGCTTGCGGTGGGTGTAGCCCAATCCGTTCAATGTGCTGGGATCGTTCTTGTCGGCGACCAACTGGAACAGATCGCGGGCCCGCTCAAATTTGCCGGCATAGGCCAGCACCCAGCCCTGTTCATTGAATGCGCGATCGGGGACAGCACCCCGCTCCTGCCGCACGCACTTCTTTTTCTGTTTGGAATAGACATAGCCGTTCTTGCACACGTTTTTGGGCTTGGGTTTGGGCGCAGCGGGTTCGTCACCCAAGGCATTTGCTGCGATGGGGCCGGCGATCAATGCGCCGGCCAGAGCGATAAATGTGACTGTCAAACGTCTCATCTGTATTGGGTCCTGCGCTTGTCCGGTGTCCAGCTAGAGCGGTTCAATATAACAATGAACCGTTCTGATACGGATCATTATAGTCTATTTGGTGTCCGACGGATCAACTTGGTGTTCAAAAAATTGCGAGATGAGCGGGCCGGCCGCAGCTTGCGATTGTTAGGCTAAGCCATTATCGTTACAGTGAATCTGTGGACGGCAGGAAATTGGCACGTGATCTGGAGGCGAGATGGCGGCAGAACGCATGGCCAAATCGGTGATTGCTGTGGCGGCGGTGTTGGTGCTGGCCGGCTGTATGAGTACGCATACGCCAGCGCTGGTAGAGGCCTCAAGCCAGGACCTTTCTTTGCCAGAGCACGGTTCGGCTGACGCTGGAACAGCCGGCAACAGCGAACCGGCGATTTTTTCCAAGCCGGACACCTCCTTTTCCAACCGCCAACAACTTGGCGACGAGTTTGCTCAGCAAATCCTGGCGCGATCGAAACGCAGCCCGGATGAGAAGCTGCAGGCAAAGCTTCAGACAATGGTCTCCAATATCGGCAGGCATGTCGATGGGAACCGTTTCGAGTATCGCGTCTATCTGCTCGACGACCCGCGTCCAAATGCGTTTACGACGGGCGGCGGGCATGTGTTCATCACGGCCGGCCTGGTCGCTGCATTGCGCACAGAAGGCCAGATAGCGGCGGTCATCGCCCATGAGATGGCACACAATGCGTCTGCACATGTCGTGAAGGGTGCGCATAGCCGCAAGATCGTCAAGGAAACGGCAACGTTCAGTGAAAATGTCATGCACCAGCGCTGGGGGCTGCCATGGTTGGGCAGCAGCATAGAATTTTTGGTGTCGACGGGCGCCAACAAGTATACTCGCGAACAGGAAGACGAAGCCGATTTTCTGGGATTGCAGTACATTGTTGCGGCTGGTTATGACCCGCACGAAGCGCCAAGGGCAGTCATGGCGCTGGTGGCGGACGGGGGTGACCAGTCAGAACTGGAGAACTTCTTTTTCGGGCGCCATTCCACTGCAAAGGCGAGGGTTTGGCGGTTCAAGAATCTGATCAAGGCCTATTATCCCAACCTCGATACGCAAGGCATGAAGCGGTCCAGCGCCGATTACGACGAATTGGCCATGCCGTATTGGAAGGCAGCCTCGAGCGGGACCGTCGCCACGCAATAGAGGATGGCCCTGAATCAGCGTTTTCGGGCCGGACTGAACTGCAATTTGACCAGGACGAAACCGAAGCCGGCCGATGCGCCTATTGAAAGCAGCGCTGCAAGCGCAACAATGTCGTCTGTCTTGTCAACGTGCGGCTGGTGAGCCAGCTGCATTGCATAGACAGGTGACGCTGCAACCATCAGACAAAGAAGCGTTGCCAATGCCAGGGCCCTCAGCAAAATGTGACGGATATGCAAGCCGAGATTTTGCGCAGGCACGCAACCCCGATTGTTGGGCGCGTCCGCGGTCTCGAGTGCAGGTGCATATGCGACCATGTCTGATCACCTCGCCGTACTGATCTTCATGGCGCCATCAATGCCCGCCAAGTGGGGCGAGAGAGCAACTGCAACTTGCATTTAGAAAGAATTTGTCGCGACAAGAATGTGGCGAACGTATTGTCAAACCCAAGTCGAAAGGCGCGCGCCAAGCCGTCATTGTCATGCAGCTTTGGCAGCTTTCGCGCTGTTATTGGCAGGTTTGGTCTGCTTCAGACGCGTGTTTGTCAGCTTCACGGTGCGATAGCTGGGGAATATGATCTTTACCTTGGTGCCATGTCCCTTGCGACTGGAAATCTTGAGATCGGCATCATGAACAGCGGCCTGGTTCTCGGCCAGTGTGAGGCCAAGACCAATGCCCTCGTACTGGCGGTCATAGGTCGATTGTACCTGATTGAACGGCTTGAAGGCCAACTTCAGATCGGACTTGGACATTCCGATACCGGTGTCCTTGACTTCGATTATGATCCGGCTTTGCCGGTCCCGGCGCAGGCTGATATCTACCTGTCCACCATCGCGGTTGAATTTGATGGCGTTGGATACAAGGTTGCTGAGCAACTGTTCGACGAGCCGCTCGTCGGCCCGCAATGCCCAGACATTAAGCTTGTCATTGATGTTGACGGAAATCCGGTCTTTGTCTTCATCTTTCAGGTTGGATCGCACAACACCAGCAACCAGCGACAGCAAGTTGACCGACACTTCGTCCAATGGACGTTGGCCGGCTGCCATGCGTGACAGATCGATAATCGAATTGATGATCGCCAACAGTCCGGTCGCCGATTGCTCGATGATCCTGGCGAATTCCAGATATGTATCGTTGCCAACGGGCCCCAACTGCTGCTTGGCGATGATGTCTGCATATCCAATGATTGAATTGAACGGGGTGCGCAACTCATGGCTCATACGGGCGATAAACTCCGACTTTGACCGCTCGGCATCTTCGGACACCCGTTTGGCTTCGATCAGGCTTTCTTCATAGGCCTTGCGCACGGTGACATCCTGGCGAACGGCAACAATTCGCTCGAGCTGGTTGTCTTCGGTCATGATGGGATGCAGCGTCACCTCGCTGATGAACTCGGTGCCATCCTTTCTGCGAGACGGGAATTGGCCGTGCCATACCCGGCCGTTCCCGGCTTCGCTCGAGGCGGTCCGCAGGGTGTCGTGATCTGCATTTTCATTGCCTGTCAGATCGCCCGGCGATTTGCCAAGCACTTCGATCAATGAATATCCGGTCATCTCCAGGAACGCCGGATTGGCGTATTCGATGAGCTCGTTGGGATCTGTGACTTCAATACTGATCGGTGCGTATTCCAGCACCTTGGACAATACGCGCTGGCGTGCTTCGGCCGATTGCCGGTAGTTGAGCAGGCCATTCCATTGCCGCGCCAGATGATCGAATTCCCTAACAGAAGAACGGGGCGCGCGGGCTTGATCGTTCCCTTTGCGTTGTTGCCTCATCACATCGGATAGTTCGTTGACAGGTTTCATTACATAGGTTCGCACGAAGTACCAGCCTGAGGTCATGACGAGCAAGAAGCCGGCAAATATCAATGCCGTGAAGCCGAGAAATTGGTCCGACAGCATGGATGTGACCCACTGCTGGCGGTTCTCTATGATGATGACGCCGGAAAATTTGGTTCGGGGCAACGTGAATTTTGCGTTGATCACGTGCTGATGTTTCTGAGACAGGCGTTCGAGCCATGTCAGCGGGTTGTCGGTATTTAACCTGACTTTGCCGTGCCAGGCCGGCGTCAAAACTCTGGCCTGTTGCAACACGAAATTTCCGGCCAGCGTATGCCGTGCCGATGTGAGTGGCAGTATGGTGAACCGTCGGCCATCGGGTGTTGTGTATTCAGCATTGAACTGGCCGGTCTTGAAGACTTTTGCGGCGATGGACGTCACCTCGGCATCGCCGAGTGCGGACAGTTTAGAGCGAAATTCACTGACGTCACTGGCGGCCATAATGCGCTGGCCGTCCTGATCTATCACCCTGATTGACAGGCCCGCATCGGTCGGGACGGAGCTTTCAACAAATTGCTGGACATGTTCCGGCGCGGCCGTGACCATCGCTATGCTGTCGATCGCGCGGGCGAGTTCAAGATTGCGGGTCAGATTGTTGTGGGTGAAGTTGGATTGCGTGAGATGAATCAAGGCGGCGAGCGACGCCGCCATAACCAGTACGCTGACAAGTAATGACTTCGTCAGGAAATGCCAATGAAATGGTCTTGGTCTGTAACGCCGCATGCCTGATCCGCCCTCTCGTGCACAGGATATTCAAGCCATGCTAGGGAAGGGTTAAAAGCACCAGGCCAGTTTGGTGGACGCAATAAATTTGCCGACCATGGATTCCAAAACGTTAATTTCAATTAATAGTTGAATTCAACCGGAAATCTGGCGGTTTTGCATAACTTCAGGTTGCGGTTTTTGTCGGCTTCCAGCCGTATAACCACGAAAGCCGGGTCAGGCTGATGTTTGACGGCAGGGCGAACATGGCAATGTTGCGGGCAAGCGCAGCGCTGGACCGCAAATGATAAATCCTGCCCTGGTCTTTTGAAGTCTTGGCCACCCGGGTCGTACGGGGCCTGCGGGCCTCTTCGAACTGCCGGAAAGCTGGCGCAATGTCGGTGCAATCGGCGCAACACTGGCCCAACACGACTGCATCCTCCAGTGCCATGGCAGCGCCCTGGGCCAGGTATGGCAGGGATGGATGGGCGGCATCGCCAATCAGTGTGATCGGGCCGCTGCCCCAGCTGTCGGCGGGTTTTCGGTCGGTGCCGGCCCACTTGTGCCATCGGGCGGGCGCTTCCAGCAGGTCCTTGAGCTGCGGCGCGGCGGCCGGAAAAAAGCTGATCAAGTCGGCTCGCTCGGCGCTTGTGCGCCAGCCATCTTCGACCCACAGGCTATCGGCTGCAGCGACGATGTTGAGCTCGCGTCCGCCATTTACCGGGTAGTGGACGACGTGGCCGCCAGGATAAAGCCACAGATTGACCGATGTTTTGTTCGTCGCAGCCGGGACGTCGATCATCGGCAGCAGTGCCCGGAATATGGCGTGTCCGGTATAGTCAGGCGGGCCATCCTCGAGCAGTTGCTGGCGGATTGTTGAGCGAATGCCATCCGCGCCGATCAACGCATCAGCCAGTTGATGTTCGTCTCCGGAAAAACGGACTGTCACCTGCTTGCCGTCCGCATCAAAGCCGTCCACCGGACAATCGGTGCGAAGTTCGATCGACGGGTGACCGGCGGCCGCGTCGCGAAGCCTGGCAATGAGGTTTGCACGGTGCGCAACCCGGTAGGGCGCGCCGAAACGGCTTTCAAAGTCCTTGGTAAGATCGATATTGGACAAGGTCCGGGCCGAACATCCGTCCTTGATCACGATCCGGTCCGGCGCGACCGTATCGGATTGCAGCGCAGACCAGACGTCCAGCTGGCGCAACGCGTGGACGGCGTTCGGGCCGATCTGCAGACCTGCCCCAACCTCGTCAATCTGGCGGGCCTGTTCAAAAACGGTCACGCCATGTCCGGCGCGGGCCAGCGCGATCGCACTGGCAAGGCCGGCGACGCCGGCGCCGACGACTGCAAAATTATGCATTTTGGGCATATACGACGGTCTTTCAGCTTGCGGCCTTCGGTATATGGTCCTACACCCGGCAGATCATTGTTGAAGCATGAATTCGGGCAAGGAGCCATAGCACTATGGGCTTTATCGCTGACTCGCTGGACCGGATCCAGCCATCCGCCACAATCGGTATTTCGCAAAAGGCCATGGAGCTGAAAGCGGCCGGTCACGATGTCATTGGCCTGTCGGCCGGTGAGCCTGATTTCGACACGCCTGACAACATCAAACAGGCGGCTATCGATGCGATCCGCGGCGGCAAGACGAAGTATACCGCTGTCGATGGTATCCCCGAGCTGAAGCAGGCGATCGTTGAAAAGTTCAAGAATGAAAATGGGCTGGAGTATGCAACATCGCAGGTCTCCGTCGGTACCGGTGGCAAACAAGTGCTGTTCAACGCCCTTCTGGCAACGATCAATCCGGGCGATGAAGTCATCATTCCAGCGCCATACTGGGTAAGCTATCCCGACATTGTGCGCCTCGCCGGCGGCACCGTCGTGCCGGTTGAGACATCACTGGAAACGTCATTCAGGGTACTTCCGGAGGCACTGGAAAGAGCCATCACGCCAAAGACCAAGTGGCTGATCTTCAATTCACCGTCCAACCCGTCCGGCGCGGCTTATTCGCATGACGATATGAAGGCGCTGACCGATGTTTTGATGCGTCACCCGCATGTCTGGGTGCTGACCGATGATATGTACGAGCATCTGGTCTATGACGACTTTCAGTTCGTCACGCCGGCCCAGGTCGAGCCGGGACTTTACGAGCGCACCTTGACGATGAACGGTGTGTCAAAGGCCTATTGCATGACCGGTTGGCGTATCGGATATGGCGCCGGGCCGGCCATGCTGATCAAGGCGATGGCAAAACTCCAGTCACAGTCGACATCCAATCCCAGCTCGATCAGCCAGTGGGCGGCGCTCGAGGCGCTCAGCGGTCCGCAGGATTTCATCGAAGCCAACAACAAGGTGTTCAAGGAGCGCCGCGATCTGGTGGTATCGATGCTGAACCAGGCCAAGGGGCTGTCCTGTCCAACCCCGGAGGGAGCGTTTTACGTGTTCCCGAGCTGTGAAGGGGCGATCGGCAAGACGGCGCCGTCCGGCAAGGTGATTGGCGGCGATGAGGACTTTGTGACCGAGCTGCTGGCCAGCGAGGGCGTGGCGGCCGTGCATGGTGCAGCCTTCGGGTCCTCGCCGTTCTTCCGGATCTCGTATGCAACGGCGACGTCAGCGCTGGAAGATGCCTGCACGCGCATACAACGGTTTTGCGGCAATCTTGCCTGAGCCTGAAGTACACGTCGACGCTTCCAGACTTGTGCGAAACTGAACCTGCAATGAACGCGGTTGCCATATACGCGCCTTACATTCACGGTACGATTTCGTAGTGTAATCAAGTGATTGCACAAAATCGGCAGTCATGTCATGGTTGCGGCCGTGCATGGGTGAAGAGGGGGGTGTCAATGAAGGAGACACACATGAAATTTCTCCAGCGCACGTACTGGACCGCCGCTGCCGCTGCGGTCATTTTTGCCAGCGCGATCCCAGCCCAGGCTGGTGGCGTCAAGGCTGGTATTCTCAAATGCAAGGTCGATGGCGGTTTCGGATTATTCGTAACCTCGAAAAAGAATGTCGAGTGCGTGTTCCGGCCGCGCCTGCAC
The DNA here is from genome assembly GCA_013002595.1 of Hyphomicrobiales bacterium. Classification (GTDB taxonomy): domain Bacteria; phylum Pseudomonadota; class Alphaproteobacteria; order Rhizobiales; family Aestuariivirgaceae; genus JABDJG01. Next base: position 18,176 of record JABDJG010000137.1, read on the forward strand.
CGCTGGCGCGATCACTATGTCGGTTCGATCACCAAGATCGGCGCTGACATCGGTTTTACAAACGGCAGCTATCTGGTCTGGACCGTGTTTGCGCCCGGCAGCCTGAAACGCGGCTCGCTTGAAGGCACCTATCTGGGAGCCAGCGGTGAGGCAACAGCAGGTGTTGGCCTTGGCGCCAACGTGCTGCTCGGCGGGTTCGATCACTCGATCAATCTGCAGCCGGTCAGTTTCCAGGGGCAGTCGGGTTTGAACGTGGCTGCCGGCATTGCCGGCTTAACTTTGAACAGCCATTGATCTGGCTCAACACGGAGATGATCGGGACGGCTTATAGACAAGATTGAACTCAACCGGGCTGGTGGCTCGAAGTGCAGTTGCTGGCCTACATATAAAATAGATCGGGGCGTAAACAGGAGACTGAAAACCATGAAGAAGTTTGTTGCTGTGCTTGGCATGATTGCTGCCGGTGGGCTGATGGCGATGGCACCGGGCGAGAGCCGGGCTGATGTCGGCATCAAGGTAGGTACGCTGATCTGCGATGTATCGGGCGGTATCGGCCTGATCATCGGCTCGAGCAAGTCGGTAAGATGCACCTACTCGCGCGCATCGGACGGCCGTGAGGAATTTTACACCGGTTCGATCAACAAATTCGGGCTTGATGTCGGTGTAACATCAAACCAGACAATGGCCTGGGTCGTGTTTGCGCCGGGCCAGGTTGGTGCAGGTTCCCTGTCCGGCAATTATGTCGGCGCGACGGCAGAGGCAACCGCTGGCGCCGGTATTGGCGCAAATGCGCTTATCGGCGGGTTCAACAATACCGTTACGCTGCAGCCGTTGAGCGTGCAGGCACAGACCGGCCTGAATGTCGCGGCTGGCGTTGCCAACCTGCGGCTGAGCCAGTAGCCCTATCAACCCTTCACGGGTGTTTCGCGGCGCGATATGTTTGCGCCGCGATTCTATTTTTAGAGCGCGATCGATATTGAATGGTCCCTTCAATATCGTGAATCGCCCTTTAACATAAAGAAGTCGATCAGGTTTATCGATTTTGATTGGTTAAATCAAAATCGATCCTGATCTAGGGGAAACCGGATGGGTGAGGCGGACGGCGGCGGCCATGAGCTGCTGACCACCAAGGAGATTGCGGATTTCTTGCGTTTGAAAGAGCGCAAGATCTACGATCTGGTGAGTTCCGATGACATTCCCCATGTGCGCGTGTCCGGCAAGATCCTGTTTCCGCGGGCGCTAATCCAAACCTGGCTGATGCGCAACACGCAATATGCCGGCGGCGTCCAGCAGTTGCATGAGCCACCGCTGGTTATGGCCGGCAGCCACGATCCGCTGCTTGAATGGGCGCTGGCGGAAAGCGGCGCCGGTCTGCCCTCGTTGTTCGACAGTTCGCTTGACGGGATCAGGCGATTGCAGAAGGGCGAGGCGGTTGCCGCAGGTGTGCATCTGCGCGAGGTAACCGGGTACAACCGCGAACATGTCGAGCGCGAACTGCGCGACCAGCCGGTTGTGCTGATCGAATGGGCCATGCGTACGCAAGGCCTGCTGGTTGCCGCGGGAAACCCGTTGTCCATTCGTCAGGTCGGCGACCTGCAGAACCGGCGGGTCATGCTGCGTCAGCGCTCGGCCGGCAGCTTTGTGTTGCTTGAATATGTGCTCGGTGCGGCGGGTCTGTCGCTGGACAATGTCGACATCGCCGGCCAGCCGGCAAAATCGGAAAGCGAACTTGCCCTGGCGATCGCCAATGGCAGGGCAGATGCCGGTCTGGGCCTTGAAGCCATGGCGCGCCGTCACGGGTTGGGCTTCGTGCCGCTGGCCGAAGAGCGCTATGACCTTGTGGTCTGGCGCCGGGCCTGGTTCAGGCCGGAAATGCAAAAGCTGATGCGGTTTGCCGGCACCTCGGCATTCCGCAGCCGGGCCGAAGAGCTGGGCGGCTATTCCCTGACCGGCGCCGGCACGGTTCACTACAACGGGCCGTGATCTACCTAGTGAATGAAATCTGGCACCTGGTATCCCGAGATGGAGGCTACTGCCCCCTACAGGAAAAGCCAGCGAGGCCCGATTTTCGCGGCAGCTATACCTGCGAAAGCTGCCATCGGGCTGACGGGGATTTGTGACCCCAAAGAGAAGTCAGAAAATACTAAACGTCTCTAAGCAGGTCACCTTTGCGAACAGCATGCTGAGGATCGAAAGGCTCTGGAGGCCGCGCAACTTGAGCGAAACCAGATCGGGGGAACCATCGATCGAAACTAGTCGATAGGGTCCTTAATCCATGTAGTTCTATAGCCCCGATTTGGACAGCTTCTCGCACCGGCATGTCGCCTAATGAGAGCCTCGTCATGGTTTTGAGATCGGACGTAACAAACAGGTCTACGTCGTGTCCTGGGTCTCGCGCGCAAAGGTCGACTTCATCGCCAACGACGATCAACCACCATTTATCAGCCCACCAGTTCCCTTTTCGTAGCCTAGGTCGGTCGGTGAACTCAAAGCACACGACCCTTCTTTCTGTATCGAAGTGTCGGGGGTCAACGCCACACTGCAGGTACCACATGAGTAGGCTGACATCCAATTCGTCATCTCCGAGCCGATTTCTTACCCACCTTTGCCCCCATACGCCGAACAGCTCAATAATTGGTCTTGCTTCCAGACCGGCCTGCGTCGGGGCGTATTCAATGACGCCGGTGCTGGGCACAGCTTGGCGCGTGATCAGTCCGAACGCTTCCAGCCCTTTCAAGCGTTGTGAGAGCAACGTCGGCGACATCCGAGGTATGCCATTGCGGATCTGATTGAAGCGCCGTGCACCGCCCAAAATGTCGCGCAAGATAAGCAGCGTCCATCTTTCACCCAGGATTTCTGCCGCTCTGGCGACAGGGCAGTATTGTCCGTAAGTTTTCATAGCACCTCGAGATTATCGGGAGAGCGAGATTCAATCCAGTACAGTTCCTGTACTTGATGCAAACCCCGGCGCTGGGTGATGGTTTCGGATACTTCAACGTTTGAAGCTGGAGGTGAACCATGGCCAAGCTTGAGTTTGATGATGATTTTGCAGCACTCATGGAGGAATTTAACATTTCGGCGGGCGCAACCGAGAGGAGAAGACGAATTTCCGCTGCGCTCGGTCTGAAACCAAGAATGCACGTTCTCGATGTCGGATCCGGCCCCGGTCACCAGGCCTTCGAGATGGCACAAATCGTCGGGTCACAAGGGCATGTCGAGGGTGTCGACTCCGCTGAAGGTTCTGTGGAGACCGGCACGCGACGGTGTTCGGGCTTGGACAATGTGAGCTTCACACTGGGTGATGCATACAACCTTCCGTGTGACACCGGTACGTTCGATGTTGCCATGTCTAGCCAGGTCTTCGAGTACCTGGATGATGCACCTAAGGCACTCGGGGAGATGTTCCGTGTTCTCAAGCCAAGCGGCCGTGTGCTGCTTCACGGAACCGGTTGGGGCGCACTGCTATGGCATTCCAACGATCCCGATCGCATGGCCCGTATACTGAAAGTCTGGGACGGTCACCTTGCTGACCCCCGAATGTGCGAGACGATGGCCAAGAAACTCGGCGATACAGGGTTTGACGGAGTAAGCGCCGAACCAATTGTGCATGTCGAAACAAGTTACGACCTGAGCAGCATGAGCGCAATCTTGACGAAGTTTGTCTCAGGGTATGTGGTCTCACAGGGTGTGTCTGAAGCTGAGGCAGATTCTTGGGCCGCCGAACTGCGCGAACGTGGCGAGAGCGGCGAATACTTCTTCAGCTCCAACGAGTACATTTTTACCGGCGGAAAGCCGTAGGCCAGACGGGCCTCAAGATGTCGCCTTGTGGCATTTAGGACTCATACGGCAAGCGTGAAAAACTTTCGCTCTACCGCCAGCTTCGGAAATGACTTGGCCTTATCCAGCACGGCAGCAAGCAGCGCGTCTCGCCGGTATCCTGGCGGGTGCCAGGTGCCGGATTTTTTCCACTAGTTTGCATTGGGAAAGAACAACTGCTGGCCATCGCGCTTGTAGGCACTGATCGCCAATTGACCTTCGGGAGAGATGAGCCAGTCGATGAACGCCTGACCTTCGGCTGCTTTGACATGGGGGTGTCTTTGCTGGTTCACCAGGATGATGCCGTACTGGTTGAACAGCCGCTTGTCGCCCTCGACCATGATGCGGAAGTCGGGCTTGTTGGCAAAGGCGATCCAGGTTGCCCGGTCGGTCAAGGTGTAGGCGCGCATGCCGGTCGCAATGTTCAGCGTTGCACCCATCCCCGAGCCGGTTTCGCGATACCATGTACCGCTGTCGGCGGCAGCGTCGATGCCGGCCAGCTTCCACAAACCGCGCTCGGTGATGTGGGTCCCCGATTCGTCTCCGCGCGATACGAACGGTGATTTTGCCGCGGAAATTTTCTTCAGCGCGACGGTGATGTCGTAGACCCCGGCGATATCTGCAGGATCGTCGTCCGGTCCGACAATCACGAAATCGTTGTACATGACGTCATGACGCTTGGTGCCGAAGCCATCGGCGACGAATTTTTCCTCGCGCTGTTTGGCATGCACCAGCAGGACGTCGCCGTCACCGTTGCGGGCGTTCTTGAGCGCCTGGCCGGTGCCGACCGCAACGACCCGCAGATCAATACCGGTCTTGTCCTTGAACTTCGGCGCCAGATAATCAAGCAGGCCGGAGTTGGCTGTCGATGTCGTCGACTGCAGTATGATGAACCGGTCCTGGGCAGCAGCACCGGTTGCGACAAGGGGCAATATGCAAATAAGGGCAACAAGGAGCTTCATCTAGGTATCCGTGATTGTTATCCGGCCGGCAAGATAGTCGCGGGCCGGTTGGCTGAGTGGCTGATTGAAAAAGGCTGCCGCCGGGCTGTGTTCGACGGCGCGCCCGGCGTTGAGGAAAATGACATCATTGGACAGGCGGCGTGCCTGACCGGCATCGTGGGTCACGAGGACCACCTTGGTGGCTTTGTCTGCGCATGCCAGGGCAATCTGCTCGATGGCGTTGGTTGCGGCCGGGTCGAGGCTTGCGGTTGGCTCGTCCAAGAGCAGCACGTCAGGCTGGCGCGCCAGCGCGCGGGCCATGGCCAGACGCTGTTGTTCGCCGCCGGACAGCCGCCGCCCCGGTGCATCGCGCAAGTGCTCAAGACTGCAGTCCGACAAGGCGGCATCGACGCGGCGTGATGCTTGTGCGTCAGGTAACTTGAGCGGTGAGATGGCATGGCGGATATTGGCCGAGACGGTGCGGCGCAAGATGACCGGGCGCTGAAAGACGAACGCGGTTTCAATTTGGCCGGTCCCGGCAGGCCGATGCCAGGTCAGTGTGCCTGAGGTCGGGCGGAGCAGGCCTGCGAGCAACCGCAACAGTGTGCTCTTGCCGGCGCCGTTTGGTCCCATGATGGTGGTGATGCCCTGCCGGGCGATGGTGAGTTCTATATCGCTGAGCAACCGGTCCCCGGCCGATGCATAAGAGACGCTCCGAAAGCTTGCCAGCGCCGTTGTTTCAGGCGCCAGCATGGAGCTTTCTTTCCGCGCCTGCCCGCAATATTTCAACGGCGGCATTGAGCGCAAGAGCGATCGTCACAAGCACCAGCCCAAGTGCCAATGCCAGCGCCAGATCGCCTTTGGAGGTTTCAAGTGCGATGGCCGTGGTCATGACGCGGGTGACGTGATCGATGTTGCCGCCGACAATGATGACGGCTCCGACTTCGGCGATCGCCCGGCCGAGGCCGGCTATGGCTGCGGTGGCCAGGCTGGCCCGGCCGTCCCACAGCAACGTTTTCAATCGGCCCGCCAACCGCATGTCGAGCGATCTGAGGTATTCGTCGTACTCGGCATTGAGATCCTCGATCGTCTGGCGCGACAAAGCTGCCACGATGGGCAGGACAAGAAGGGTCTGGGCGATGATCATCGCGGTTGGGGTGTAAAGCAGGCCGAATACGCCGAACGGCCCGCTGCGCGACAGCATCAGATAGACTGCCAGGCCGACGACAACCGGCGGCAGGCCCATCAAGGCGTTGTTGATCGAGATCAGCAGTCTGCGGCCACGAAACCGGGCGATGCCCAAGAGGGCGCCCAGGGGCAGACCGATGGCGCAGGCAACCGCCACGGCCAGAAGGGAAACCTGCAAAGACAGCAGGACGATCTCCACAAGGCCGGCGTCCATTGATATGACCAGCTCAACCGCGAGGTAAAGTGCCTGTGTGGCTTCCGACATGAACCTTCCTGAGGCTACGGAAATGGCTTTTTGATGATTTGCTATGTTAATTTATATGATTAAAGACATCTTCCGTAAATTTTGCATATCAATACAATAAAATGCAGAGAGACTGGGGTTGGGGTGCTGGAGATTTCCTCTTGCGTTGACATGCGGGTTGGGAGCACGATGGCTTCAGGCCGAAGGAACCGTCCCGCCTGGCGTTTTCCACGAATGCGAGGTTTTGCAGAACAGAAGGGCGGCCCTCTGGCAGTATTGAGGCAGTCAAGGGAGGAAGATTTATGGGCCATTCGAACGACGGGCGGCGTTCGGGTCCGCGGTGCATTGCACTTGTGGGCCCCTATCTCAGCGGGAAAACAACCCTTTTAGAATCCATTCTGTTCCGGACCGGCGCGATCCCGCGCCAGGGAAAGGTCAGCGAAGGCAACACCATAGGTGATGCCGCGCCGGAAGCCAGGGCACACGGCATGAGTGTCGAACTCAATGTCGCATCGACGGAATTTTTGGGAGATACATATACATTTATCGATTGTCCGGGTTCGGTCGAATTCGGTCAGGAGGCGCGGGCCGCACTTGCCGGTTGCGATGCGGCAATTGTCGTGTGTGAAGCCGATGACAAGAAGTCCGCCGCCCTCCAGGTGATCCTGAAGGAGCTCGACAGTTACGATATTCCGCGGTTCCTGTTCGTCAACAAGATCGACCGGACGGAAACCCGCATTCGCGATGTTCTGAATTATCTGCAACCGGCCAGCAGCAAGCCGCTGGTTTTGCGCCAGGTGCCGATCTGGGCAAACGGGATTGCATCGGGGTTTGTCGATCTGGCGCTGGAGCGGGCATTCGTCTACCGCGAGCATGCAGCCAGTGAGGTCGTCGACGTTCCTGCCGACCTGAGTGAACGGCATAAAGAGGCGCGCTTTGAGATGCTCGAAAAGCTGGCCGATTATGACGATGAACTTCTGGAAACGCTGTTGTCGGACATGGAGCCGCCGTCAGACCAGGTGTTTGGCGATCTCAGCCGTGAACTCAGCGATGGTCTGATTACACCGGTGCTGTTCGGCTCGGCAGAGAACGGCAATGGCATTTTGCGGCTGATGAAGGCCATCCGGCATGAAGCGCCCGATATCAGCAATACAGTGGACCGGCTGGGTCTTGAAGTGTCGGGTACCGGCACCGCTCAAATCCTGAAGACCTTTTATACCCCGCATGGCGGCAAGCTTTCGCTGGCCCGCATCCTTGATGGTGAAATTGCAGATGGAGCGACCTTTTACGGCAAGTCCGGCCAGGATGCGCGCTGCGCCGGGCTGTTTACGCTGATGGGTTCGGAACCCAAGAAGGTGAGTGATGCCAAGGCTGGCGACACGGTCGCGCTCGGCCGGATGGAGGATATGTTCACCGGCGAAACCATTTCCAGCGAAAAAGGATCAACTGAACAACTGGTTCCGCTTGACGTGGCGCCGGCCGTTTATGGTGCCGCAATTGGGGTCAAGGACCGCAAGGACGAGGTCAAGCTGACGGCGTCCATCGCAAAGCTGGTGGAGGAAGATCCCTCGATCAGGCTTGATCATGATGCCGATACACAAGAGATCGTCTTGTGGGGCCAGGGCGAGATGCATCTGCGGGTTGCACTGGAGCGTCTGGCCGGCAAGTTTGGTGTCGAGGCGAATTCACGGCCGCGCCGGATTGCCTACAAGGAAAGCATCCGTAAGCAGACACAGGTGCGAGGCCGGCACAAAAAGCAATCGGGAGGACATGGCCAGTTCGGCGATGTCGTTGTCGAGATCAAGCCGCTGCCGCGTGGCAACGGTTTCGCCTTCAGCGACACAATTACCGGCGGTGTCGTGCCCAAGCAGTACATCCCGGCCGTGGAAGCGGGCATCAAGGAGTACCTGGCAGAAGGGCCGCTCGGGTTCCCGGTGATTGATGTCGGTGTCAACCTGTCGGATGGCAGCTATCATTCGGTCGATTCATCGGAAATGGCGTTCAAGCTGGCAGGCCGCCTGGCCATGTCTGAGGGACTTTCGCAGTGCTCGCCGGTCTTGCTGGAGCCAATCGTGGCGGTGGATATCCACGTACCGTCCGATGCGACGCCGAAGATCAACCAGATCGTGTCCGGTCATCGTGGCCAGCTGCTCGGGTTTGATGGCCGCACCGGCTGGCCGGGCTGGGATACGGTCAAGGCGCATATGCCCGAATCTGAAATCAGCGGGCTGATCATCGAATTGCGTTCGGCGACCGCCGGTGTCGGCACCTTCACGTTCCAGCATGACCATCTGCAGGAGCTCTCCGGGCGCCTTGCCGAACAGGTGATCAACGATCGCAAGGAAGAAGCTGCCTGAGCGGCCCGTTCCGCGACATCTGAACGAATAACCGGCGTGGCGCCAACCAGTGTGCCGTGCCGGTCACGTTTTTCTCGCGCAGTGTTGATTTGTCGGTAACTCTAAGTTGTCTATGTTGCCGCCCAGAGCGGGATGAGCAAAAGTGTGCGCGGTTTTGCGCCCGCATCCCGCTCTAGTATATTGAAGCCGATCAGGGTTATGATTTTTGGTGATCCGACCAAAAATCATCCTGATCTAGATGACAAATTGCTTGGAGCTCGAGGCAGCATGCTGATCAAGAAAATACACGGCTGGGAAATTCCGGAACATCTGGTGACGCCGGAGAAGGTCTTTTTGAACCGGCGCCAGTTCGTGTCGGCACTTGGCGCGGGCGCTGCAGCGACCGGCTTCGGGCTCGGCCCGGCGCGCGCCGAGGTCGACCCTTCGGCTGGGCTTTATCCTGTGAACACCAACCCGCTGTTCAAGGATGCCGGGCGTGAGGTGACGCGCAAGGAAGTCAATATCACCTACAACAACTTTTATGAGTTCGGGACATCCAAGAGCATTTCATCGGCTGCGCAGGCGTTGAAAATCCGCCCCTGGGAAATCAAGATCGACGGTGAGGTGGAAAAGCCGTTCACGATTGCCTTTGACGATCTGCTCAAGAAGGTCCACCTCGAAGAGCGGGTTTACCGGCACCGGTGCGTCGAAGCCTGGTCGATGGTGGTGCCCTGGAGCGGATTTCAGCTGCGGCAACTGGTCGAACTGGCCAAACCGCTGTCGTCTGCAGCGTATGTCCGCTTCGAGACGTTCAACGATCCTGAGATGGCGCCGGGACAAAAGCCCTCGCTGTTCGGTCTCGGCGGTGGTCTGCCGTGGCCTTACGTCGAGGGTGTCACCATGGCAGAAGCCCGCAACGATCTCTCGTTCATGGTGACCGGTGCCTACGGGGCGCCGGTGCCGCGCTCGATGGGTGCGCCGGTCCGTCTGCACCTGCCCTGGAAGTACGGCTTC
>JABDJG010000154.1 GCA_013002595.1 Hyphomicrobiales bacterium
GATCGTCGAGGGCCCGGTGAGCGCGGAAGTGACCGCGACCGATGCCGACGGCATGATCACCGAGGGCAAGCACCTGGCCGAGATCGCCAGCAATGTGACGGTGAAAGTGCCGCTGACCTGGGATGGCCTGAAAGCCTGCCGGGCGCTGACGCAAGGCGGCACGATGGTCAACGTCACCTTGTGCTTCAACGCGAATCAGGCGCTGCTCGCCGCCAAGGCCGGCGCAACCTTCATTTCGCCGTTCATCGGCCGGCTCGACGATCTCGGGCTCGACGGCATGGAGCTGATCGAGGAAATGCGCGAGATCTACGACAACTACGATTTCGCAACCGAGATCCTGGCCGCCTCGATCCGCTCGGCCAACCACGTCAAATACGCCGCCATGGCCGGCGCCGACGTTGCCACCGTGCCGCCCTCGGTGCTCAAAGGCCTGGTCAAGCACCCGCTGACCGACAAGGGCCTGGAGGCGTTTCTGGCCGATTGGCAGAAGACCGGTCAGAACATCGTTTGAGGCTGCCTGACGTCGTCTGGTATGGCGGTGTTGAAGTAAAACTGCATCCGGATCTTTAAACCTTGCTAACCTGATCGGCGTATCCATTCAACCTATGGACACATCGATCAGCGGCAAGGATCAGATCCGGCGGTTTGGCGCGGCGGATGATGCCGGGCGGCAGATCGTCGCCTGGCTTGATTATCTGGTCAGTGAACGGCGGGTGGCGGGCAAGACGGTTGAGGCCTATACCCGCGATATTACACAGTTCTGCCGGTTTCTGACCGGGCATCTTGGCGAACCGGCTGGTCTTGAACACCTGGAGGCGCTTCGCACAGCTGATTTTCGCTCGTTCATGGCGGCCCGGCGCGGCGATGGTGCCGAGAGCCGGACGCTGGCGCGGCAATTGTCGGCGATCCGCTCGCTGTACCGGTTTCTGGAGCGGCGCGGGGTTTTGTCGAACCCGGCGCTGGCGGCCTTGAACGGGCCCAAGCTACCCCATTCGGTGCCCAAACCGCTCAGCACCGGGGCGGCAAAGCGTACCGTTGCGTTGGACACGCTCGGTGATTGCGAGGGCTGGGTCGAGGCGCGCGATGCCGCGGTGCTGACGCTGCTTTATGCCTGCGGCCTCAGGATCTCCGAGGCGCTCGAGCTCAACCGCGGCGATGCGCCGCTCGAGGCGACGATGAGCATTACCGGCAAGGGCGGCAAGACGCGGCTGGTGCCGGTGCTGCCGGTGGCGCGCCAGGCGGTCGAGCGGTATCTCGATCTGTGTCCGTTTACGATCAGCCCCAATGGACCGTTGTTCGTCGGGGTGCGCGGCGGGCGGCTAAATGCGCGCAATATCCAGCTTTTGATGCAGCGGCTGCGCGGCGCCTTTGGGCTGCCGGACACGGCAACGCCGCACGCGCTGCGGCACAGTTTCGCCACCCACCTGTTGTCGAACGGGGCCGATCTGCGCTCGATCCAGGAACTGCTCGGCCACGCCAGTCTGTCAACGACCCAGATCTATACCGAAGTCGATCGCGCCCATCTGCTGGCGCAATATGCCAAGGCGCATCCTCGTGCGTCGTGACCAATCACCGCAACCTGAAGGAAGTGCAATGTCTCGTTTATGCAAATTACGTAGTGCCATGGCGGCCGGTCTTGCCGTAGTCATGGCAATGGCCTTCGCCGGCCAGACAGCTATCGCCGCGGTGTGCGGTGGTCAAAGCCTGCTGGGCAAGCTGGAAAGCGAGGACCCGCAACTTTATCAACAAGTCGCCGACGAGGCGGCCAGCACCCCTAACGGCGAAGCGGTGCTGTGGAAAGTCACCGGCAACGGCACCGCCGCACCGTCCTATCTGTTCGGCACCATTCACATGACCGATGTCCGGGTGGCGACGTTGAGCGATCCGGTCAAACAGGCAATGGGCACTGTCAAGGTTCTTGCCCTGGAAGTCCTCGGCATCGGGGATAAGAAAGCCCAGCAAAGCATATTTACGAAGCGGCGCGACCTGGTCCTGCTACGAGGGGGATCGCTATGGCGCTACCTGGAGCCCGGGATGCAGAACTCGGTCGCAAGGGACCTGCAACTGGTCGGCATTTCCCAGATTGTCGCCCGCAGGCTGCAGCCCTGGGTGGCCGCAGTCGCACTGTCGGTTTCACCGTGCGAGAGCAAGCGCCAGCATACAGATCATCCAATGCAGGACCAGGCGTTGGCGATCTATGCCAAGGAGCGGGGCATTGAGGTGGTCGGACTTGAGACGATGGCCGAGCAGTTCAGTGTCTACAGCTCGATGTCGATCAAGGAACAGGCGATTTTCCTGATCGACGTGGCCCGGCTTTCCGACCAGATGCATGATTTCAACGAGACGATGATTCAATCCTACCTGGACCGCAAGGTGACCTGGTACGTCCCGTTCATCAACGCGATCACCGGGCGAAACAAGACCGCCGCCGAAAAGGAGGTCAAGGTCAATTACATGACCGCGCTGATCGACAAGCGCAATGTCGATCTGGCCGAACGGACCGAGGCCGTGTTGAAAACCGGCAATGCCATGATCGCCATTGGAGCCTATCGCCTGCCGGGCGAGCAGGGCCTTGTAACACTCTTGAGGAAGCGGGGTTTTACGGTGACGGCGGTGAATTGAAGATCTTCCGGCCAACCTGTCAACAACCAGATCTCTGCCGAAGTTGATCGCGCCGAGTTGCTGGCGCAATATGCCAGGGCGCATCCTCGTGCGTCGTGATACATGGCCATAACCGGAGGACAGGACATGTCTGCCTTTCGCAATCTGCGTCTTTTCGTGGCTGCGGCCATAACGCTTGTCATTGCGATCGTCTTTGCCGGACACACGGCAATGGCTGCGGTATGTAACGGCCAGGACCTGCTCGGCAAGCTGGAGGACGAGAACCCGGCGCTTTACCGGCAAGTTGCCAGCGAAGCAGCCAAGAGCCCCAACGGGGAGGCAATGCTTTGGAAGATCGAGGGCAATGGCGCCGCCGAACCATCCTATCTGCTTGGCACCATCCATATGACCGATGAACGGGTGGCAAAGCTCAGCGAGCCGGTCCGCGAGATATTCAAGACGGTCAAGAAGGTGGCGCTAGAGATCGCCAACATCGGCGACAAACAGGCCATGCAGGCCGAACTTGGCAAGCGGCCGGATCTGATGGTGCTCAAGGGCGGGTCGCTGTGGGACTACGTCAAACCTGAGATGAAGGACATCATCGCCGGACAACTGGAACAGGTCGGCATCCCGCAAGCCGTTGCCGGCAGGCTGCAGCCCTGGTTGCCGGCCATGACCCTGGCGGTGTCGCTGTGCGAGGCCCAGCGTAACCAGGCCGGCCATCTGGTACTGGACCAGGCGCTTGAAGCCTACGCCAAGGCGCAAGGGGCGCAGGTCATTGGTCTTGAATCGGCAATAGAACAGTTTGCCATCATGAGTTCGATGCCGCTTGAAAGCCAGGCGATTTTCCTGATCGATGCGGCGCGGATGCGCGATCAGGTCAATGATCTCAACGAGACGATGATCCAGGCCTATCTGGATCGCAAGGTGACCTGGTTCATCCCGTTGTCAAAGGCGATTGCCAAGAAAAAACAGACCGATGACCAAAAGGCGGCTGAGGCTGATTTCCTGAGCGCGCTGATCGACAGGCGCAACGCCAACATGGCCGTGCGGGCCGAAGCAATGCTGAAGACCGGCAATGCACTGATCGCCGTCGGCGCGCTGCATCTGCCGGGTGACAAGGGCCTGGTGGCACTGTTCAGGAAACAGGGATTTACCGTCACAGCGGTGAATTGAGGAGAGTTTTTTTCCCTTCGTTCTCCATCATCCCGGCGAAAGCCGTGATCCAGATCGTCGCATCACAGATTTTCCGCATAACCCGTGAATTCCGGCTTTCGCCGGAATGACGATCGAGGCAATCAGCGAGCTTTCCCCTACCGCGGTGCCATCCTGAGCGCACCATCCAGGCGGATGCATTCGCCGTTCAACATATCGTTTTCGATGATGTGGCAGGCAAGGCTGGCGTATTCGGCCGGGTTGCCGAGCCTTGAGGGATGCGGGATGCCGGCGGCGAGCGCATCGCGGACGTCCTCGGGCAGGCTATCGACCATCGGGGTGTGGAACAGGCCGGGCATGATGGTGCAGCAGCGGATGCCGTCGCGGGCAAGGTCGCGGGCGACCGGTAAGGTGAGGCCGATAACACCGCCCTTGGAGGCAGCATAGGCGACCTGGCCGATCTGGCCCTCGACGCCGGCGATCGAAGCGGTGTTGATGATGACGCCGCGCCCGCCGCTGTCCGTTGCAGGCTCGAGATCAAGCATGCCGGCGGTTGATTTTGCGATCATGCGGAAGGTGCCCGACAGGTTGACGGCGATGACCTTTTCAAAGCTGGCGAGCGGATGGGCGTTGACCTGGCCGGTCTTGCGGTCGCGGGCGGCGGTCTTGTGGCCAATGGCGATGCCGGCGCAATTGATCAGGACACGTTCCTGGCCATTGGCGGCGCGGGCGGCGTCGAGACCGGCATCAACGCTTGCATCATCGGTAACATCGACCGCGCAGAACAGGCCGCCGATTTCGCCCGCGACAGCGTTGCCGCGCTCAACGTTCATGTCGAAAATGGCAACACGGGCGCCGGCCGCAGCCAAACTCCGGGCTGTCGCCTCGCCCAGTCCAGAGGCGCCACCGGTGACAATTGCGCTGATTTTATCGCTTATTTTCATATAGTTACCCTCTCATTTTAACCATTTTTCGCCACACGGACTTGTCGGCGGCTCGCGCGATTTCCATATATACAGGTGAGAATCGGACACTCAATGTCCTTTCAATATTGGGGGCAGCACGGATGTCACAGCAAGATAGTATGCCAGACCTTCAGGGAGACGAAACGACCTTGCCTGCCACGATCCAACAGAACGAAGAGACGGTGCGGGAGAAATTCTGGCCGAAACTGCAGAAATTCCTCAGCCGGGTGCCGTTCGCCGAGCGCGCCGTTGCCGGCTATTACTGCGCCTTCGATCCGGCAACGCCGATCAAGGTCAAGGGCATCCTTTTGGCCGCGCTGGCCTATTTCATCATGCCTGTCGATGTCATCCCCGACATGATCTTGGGCCTCGGCTTTACCGACGACCTGACGGTGCTGGCAACGGCCTATGCCCTGATCCAGTCGCACATGAAGGACGAGCACTGGGACAAAGCCCGCGAGACGCTGGAAAAGATGCGCCGCGGCGAGACGCCTGAAGGCTAAAATCCCGGAATTATGCCGCGCGCGGCGGTAACCGCGCAACTGGATAAAATTCGAACTACTTCCACAAGCCAATCTAAAGTCTCTTTGGTTAAACTCTTATCGAACCGGGTGCCGCCCTCGCGGCGGGCCCCGGTCCCAGTCGTTACTTGCAACCCGCAAGGCGAGAGCCAGGAGACCTGTTGTGGTCCGAAAATTTCTGCAGACACTGTTGATGCTTATGGCCGCGCTCGCATGCGGGCTGGGGTCCGCGTACGCCGCTCCTGAAGGATACGAAGAAATTCTCAAACGCGACGAAACGATCATCGTCGGTGGCCAGAAGATGCGCATTCCGGTGACCGTGTGGCTGAAGACCCGTTTCGTGACCGATGCGGCCTATTTCGATTTGTGGGCCGATGCCGATCTGTCGGCATTCCAGGCCAAGGCGCCCAAGATCGCCGGGCGGATGTCGCGGCACAAGACCTGCGGCGACCGGGTCCGCGTCAAGAGTGTTTCCCTGGAGCCGACGGCAGGCCATGCCCAGCTGTGCATCAAGGTGCGCTACGAAAAATGGCAGTGCCTGAAAGCTGCGTTGCCGAATTTCAGCAGTGCCGGACTGTCATTCAAACAGAACACCGTCGCCAAAACACGGCTGGTGCGCCAGCACGCGCATATGTGTGCCGAGATGTGGCCAGTGGTGGCTGAAAACGGCCACGAGGTTCAGCTCAACGGCAAGATCACCAAGAACGCGGTCAGCGGCGGCGATGGGCTGTTCGGCAGCATGTTCGATGTACGCAGCCAGTTCCGCTCGCGCCTCAGACGCGAAATCGACCGGGCAATGGCAAATTTCAAGCTGCCGGTGCCCGATGCGCTGCAGTCGTTCGATCCGGTGCTCGATGAGGCCGACTTCAGAACCCGCGAAGACGGATCGCTCGGCATGGTGCTGACCATGAGCGTCAAGGTGACATCAGTAGAGCTGCCGAAGATCCTGCACATGCTGTCCAGCGACTAGAGCACAATCGGGTTAGATTGAATCAATCTAACCTGTGAATCGTCCTCTATCATATTGACGACGATCAGGTTTATCGTTTTTGATTGTTTCAATAAAAAACGATCCTGATCTAGGTCACGTGCTCTTGGGCCTGTCTGGCCAATTGCAATTGCCGAAATTCATCCTACGTTGGTTTCAGGATTCCAATTGGGGGATAGCGCGTTGCTGTTCGACAAACTGAAGACGCTGCTTAGCGCGGCCGAACCTGCCGAGCTTGAACCGTCCGATGCCCGCCAGGCTGTCGCAGCGCTTTTGATCCACGCCTCGCGTATCGATGGAGATATCGACCCGGCCGAGCTCGTGGCGCGCGACCGGCTGCTGCAGCAAAAGTTCGATCTGGCCGAGGCCGACATCGCGGGTCTGGTCATGGAGGCCGAAGAGGCCGAGGCCGGCGCTGTCGATCTGCACCGGTTCACCCAGGCCATCAAGGATACCTACGCGCGCGAGCACCGCGGGCATATTGTCGAAATGCTATGGGAGATCGTTCTGGCCGATGGAGTGATCGACGAGCATGAGGCTCATCTGGTGTGGCG
>JABDJG010000222.1 GCA_013002595.1 Hyphomicrobiales bacterium
GGACGTCGTTACAGTCCACTTGTGGTCGGCCAGACCACGACGTGGACTGGGCACTAGCCAGCAGAAGCGAAAACCCGGTCAAATGATTCAAATTAACAATGAACCGCTCTAATCAGGTCATGTCGCCGTCTTCACCGGGCGGGTTGCTGAAGGCGGTAAAGACCGGCTCGCCGGCAACCTGCCGGTAGTGGTTGAGTGCCCAGCGAACCGACGGGAATGCGAGATCGTGCCAGGGAATGTCATCCCAGGCGAACAGTTCCACCTCCAGGCTTTCCTCGCCGGCGGCAAACTCCGGTTTGTCCAGCCTTGCGATGTGCATGATCTGGATCTGACTGAGTCTGGGGATGCTGTAAACCGCCAGGACATGTTCGATGATGATGTCGGTGCAGGCTTCTTCGCGGGCTTCGCGAATGGCTGCCTCAGCGACGGTTTCCTCCAGTTCCATGTAACCGGCCGGTAGCGTCCAGTATCCTTTGCGTGGATTGATGGCACGCCGGCACAGCAGTATGCGGCCACCATGATGCACGACCGAGCCGGCCACCACCTTGGGATTGCGGTAATGGACATAGCCGCATTTGTCGCAGACATCACGTTCCGTAGTGTCTCCTGACGGTGTCGTTCTGACGAAATGGTGCGGCAGATGTGGGTCGGTCATCGTTGCTCCGATCCTGACCATTTGAACATCGAATATGGTCTTGGCTGCAGCGGATCAGTTTTGCGGCCGCAGTGCAACCCAATTGTAGCCTTTGGTGACGACTGATAATCGAAATTCCATCTTCTCAGGCAAGTTTGATGCGTTTGGCTTTCAAATTGCCATCTGCCGTTTCCGCAACGGCGCGTCAATCTCCTTTGCGTCATTTTAAGTGAAAAGTGGTTGCTGGAAACTGCGTGGGGTCATTTTCTGGTTTGCGGCAAGTTTCGGTGTTCCTTTAGACCCAAAGCGGGTGCGATGATGTTTCACCTGAAATCCCGACTCACAGTAATCCCGCATGCAACTTATGGATTGAATTCTGCAACCATCGCGTTAAATTGGGCGTGGGGAATATATCAGAAACCAAGGCAGTTCGGTTCCAATTCCATTTTGAACTGTTCATTCCAAGCGAATGAAAGGACTTGCCAGATCAGGAAGACGGACAAACGGATTGGGGTAAATGGCCGGGCAACAACATGTCAAAAAGCTGGAAAAATCGCCATACCATCTCTTGAAGCGTGCGGCACAGAATGCGGCCAACATCTATATGGCAGATGTCGGCAAGCGGGGCCTGACACAACGCCAGTTCACGTTGTTGACGGCGGTCGAAGCAAATGAAGGTATCAGCCAGACCGAACTGGTGAGCACCACGGGGATTGATCGCTCGACGCTGGCGGACATGATTTCCCGGCTGGCCGCACAGGGGTATCTTCAACGCAAACGGTGCAAACAGGATGGCCGGACAAACAAAGTCCGGTTGATGGCCGCCGGCCGCCGGGCTCTTGCCTCGGTGCAACCGGGTGCTGCCGATGTCGACAAGCAAATTCTTGCATCGATTCCCGCATCCAAGCGTAAAGAGTTTGTCGAGATGCTCAGCCTGCTGGCCGCTGATGGCAATGGGGTAAACGCATCGCCGGCCAAGGTAGCAAAAGCCGCAAGCCGATCGGCGAAACCGGCCCGGCGGTCAATGAATGGTGCCCGCAAGCGTTAGGGGGTTTAACCTAACAATGAACCGCTGTGGATCTGGTCAGGGCGATGTCTTGGCCTGTGTCGAGCGCACGCGCGGCAAAAGCTCTTCTTTCAGCGCCTGCGCTGTAATCGGGCCGATCCACTTGTAACGGATGACGCCGGCGCCATCGACAAGGAAAGTTTCAGGCACGCCGTAGACGCCCCAATCGACAGCCGCGCTGCCCTTGTCGTCGACGCCAACCAGTTTGTAGGGATTGCCGAGCGAACCGAGAAAGCGCCTGGCGTTTTCCGGTTTATCCTTGTAGTTGAGGCCGGCAATGCGCAGGCCGTGGTCATTGGCTAGCGCCATGAGATGCGGGTGTTCCTGGCGGCAGGGACCGCACCAGGAGGCCCATACGTTGACCAACGTCACTTCACCGGTTTTCAAGTCGTTGGTTGAAAGGCCCGCCACAGGTTTGCCATCAATGGTCAGCTCAGCAAGGGCCGGAAGCTCGAAGTCCGGTACCGGCTTGCCGAGCAGGACAGAAGGTATCCGGCCCGGGTCCGTGTTGGTCAGCCCTTTGGCGAATATTGCAGCGAGCACTGCAAAAACAATGACCGGCGCGAACACCAGCCAGGTCCGGCGCCTGGGGCTTTGCGACTGCTGATGCTCGATTTCGGTCATTTGGTGGCCGTTTCCCGCGGTTTGCGGCGCGGCGCGCCCTGGCTTTCCAGTTCGCCGAGGCGGCGATCGTGACGGCGTGCGCGCATGATGTGCATGACGATCAGCCCGGCGATCACCAGGGCCGAGATCGCATAGGATCCTAGCACGAAACCGATATGGTTGGCATCAAAGGACATGGCCGGTCACGCCGCGTCCGCGCGGGCCAGTTCGATCTGGCGGATGCGATGGCCGACCAGTTCGGAGCGGATGGCAACGAGATGAAGGGCGATATAGAGCAATGTGTAGGCAACGGCCATCACCAGCAACGGCCACAAAATCGAAGAATGGATCGCTGGTCCGTCGGCGCGAAACACGCTGGCCGGCTGGTGCAATGAGTTCCACCATTCGACCGAGAATTTGATGATCGGCACATTGATGAAGCCGACGATGGCAACAATCGAGGCAATGCGGGCAGCGCGCCGCGGGTCCTCGATGGCCTGCCAGATGGCGATATAGCCAAGGTACAAGAGCAATAAAACGAACATCGAGGTCAGACGGGCATCCCAGACCCACCAGGCGCCCCACATGGGCTTGCCCCACAACGACCCGGTGACCAGGGCCAGGAATGTGAATGCAGCGCCGATGGGTGCGGCTGCCTTGGCCGCAAGGTCCGCCAGTGGATGGCGCCAGATGATCGCGACAATGCTCGAGGCGGCCATCACGGAATAGATCATTAAGGCCAGCCAGGCTGCAGGAACATGTACGAACATGATGCGCACGGTCTCGCCCTGCTGATAGTCGGCAGGCGCCACGACCAACGCCAGATAGAGGCCGATCGCGAACATGATCGCGGCGGCTCCTGCCACCCAGGGTAGGATCGCACGCTGCAGTCTGAGAAATCGGGTCGGATTGGCGAACCTTTGCATGGCCCTGATCTAATACCCCTTGGCGCCGGTTGCAATGAGATGATTGTGCATCGTATCAGCGCAGGTAGGCCCTGAGCGCGGTGGCTGCGGCCAGCGGCACAACAACGGTGAACGTCAGAACGATGGCGATCAGGATCAATAGCGAGGAAGAGGTTATGTCGGGGCCGGCCTGGCCGGCCGTGCTGGCCGAAACGCCGAATATCAGGGCCGGGATGTAGAGCGGCAGGATCAAAAGTGAGACCAGCATGCCGCCGCGCCGCAAACCTACGGTTATGGCTGCGCCCAGGCAGGCGAGAAGAGACAGCGCCAGCGAGCCGATGAGCATGGCAATGCCGAGCGGCAAGATCAGCGCCGGATCAAGGTTGAGCAGGAAGCCGAGCAAGGGGGCTGCTATGGCCAAAGGCAGGCCAGCCGACAGCCAATGGGCGAAGGCCTTGGCGATAGCGATCATCTCCAGCGGTGCAGGACCCAATGCCATCTGTTCCAGGGAGCCATCGTCATAGTCGGGCTGAAAGATACGCTCAGCCGACAACAGGACAGACAATAAGAGGGCGATCCACAATGCGCCCGGAGCAATGCGCTGCAGGAGCGCCTGATCCGGGCCAATGCCGAGTGGCAGCAGAACCACCACAGTGAGAAAAAAGCCGAGCGCGGTGCCGGTGCCGCCGCCCTGGCGCCAGGCGAGCATGAGATCACGGCGTATGAGCGCTTTGAGAACGCTCATTGCCTGGCCTCGAGAGCGGCAAAATCGAAAGTCGTGGCATCGCCCATGCCGAGGTCGACGTGGGTGGTGGCGATTATCATGCCGCCGCGATCAAGCTGATCCTGCATGAGCGTCCGCAAGTTGCCGGTCGAGTTGTCGTCGAGGCCGACCGTCGGTTCATCGAGCAACCATAAAACCCGTGCGACGAGCTTCAATCGCGACAAGGTGAGGCGGCGTAACTGACCGGCAGACAAAAGGGCCGCTGAATAATCGGCCAGCGGCCTCAGCGCGAATGCATCAAGCGATGCCTCGATGTCGCCACCGCCTAGAAATTCCGACCAGAATGCTAGGTTCTCGCGCACGCTCAGCGAGGGTTTGACGGCGCTTTGATGGGCAACCAGATGACTTTGCTGGCCAATTGACAGATCTTTATGGCCGCCGTTCAGCTCAAGATGTCCTGCGGCAGGTTCTATCAGGCCGGCTATCAGTCGCAGCAGCGATGTCTTGCCGGCGCCATTGGGACCTTTGAGGACAAGCAGCTCACCGGCGCCGACGGCAAAATCGAGGCCCTTGAACACGACCCGTTCGCCGCGCTCGCATGTCAGATCCTTGCCCACCAATTTCATTTGTTTCACTTGGCCCAGAATTCAGACCGACACAACATCTGATTTGTGCGTGATCTTTTCGAGCAGCGCTGGCAATCAAAGCCGTTTGGCAGTAGAAAGACGCCAGAATCCCGCCTTGCGCAGATGCCGCCCAACAACAGGAGCGCCCGTTAAATGTCCATGCAGTCTCTCGACAGTTTCAAATGCCGCAAATCCATGAAAGTCGGAAACAAGACCTTTCATTATTTCAACCTCAAAACGGCTGAAAAGAACGGGCTTGAGGGAATTTCCAAACTGCCCTATTCGCTGAAGGTGCTGCTGGAGAACCTGCTGCGGCATGAGGATGGCCGGACCGTCAATGCCGATGACATCCGGGCGATGTCGAAATGGCTGAAGACCCGCAAGTCGAAGCGCGAGATTGCCTTTCGTCCGGCGCGCGTGCTGATGCAGGATTTTACCGGCGTGCCGGCTGTGGTTGATCTCGCCGCAATGCGCGATGCGATGAAGGCGCTGGGCGGCAACCCCAAGAAGATCAACCCGCTGGCGCCGGTCGATCTGGTTATCGATCACTCGGTCATGGTCGACTTTTTCGGTACGGCTGGCTCGTTCAAGAAAAACGTCGACATGGAATATGGCCGCAACGGCGAGCGCTACAAGTTCCTGAAGTGGGGGCAGAGCGCATTCGATAATTTCAGGGTGGTGCCGCCGGGTACCGGCATTTGCCATCAGGTGAACCTGGAATATCTGGCGCGCACGGTGTGGAGCAAGAAGGAGCGCACCAAGGCCAACGGAAAATCCAAAACGGTCGAGTTCGCATTTCCGGATACCGTTGTCGGTACCGACAGCCATACCACAATGATTAACGGTCTGGCCGTGCTGGGTTGGGGTGTTGGCGGCATCGAGGCCGAAGCGGCCATGCTGGGTCAACCGATCTCGATGGTGATCCCGGAAGTCATTGGCTTCAAATTGACCGGCAAACTGTCGGAAGGAACAACGGCGACCGATCTTGTGCTGACGGTTGTCGAAATGTTGCGCAAGAAGGGCGTTGTCGGCAAGTTCGTTGAGTTCTATGGCCCAGGCCTGTCGAACCTGTCGCTTGAGGATCAGGCAACGATTGCTAATATGGCGCCGGAATACGGTGCAACATGCGGCTTCTTCCCGGTTTCCAACGAGACGCTGGACTACCTCAAGAGCACCGGACGCACCAATGCGCAGGTTGCCCTGGTTGAAAAATATGCCAAGGCGCAAGGGTTGTTCCGGACCCGTTCATCCGATGATCCGGCGTTTACATCGAGCCTCAATCTTGAGCTGAAGGATGTGCGGCCGTCGGTCTCCGGGCCCAAGCGGCCGCAGGACCGGGTTCTGCTTGATGAGGCCGATACGCGGTTTGCCGAAGCCATGGCTGATGAATTCAAGCGGCCAGGCCAGATCGACAAACGTGTCGAGGTCCCGGGCGCCAATCATGACCTGGGCACCGGCGATGTCGTCATCGCGGCGATTACTTCGTGCACCAATACCTCGAACCCGTCTGTGATGGTCGGCGCCGGGCTGATTGCCCGCAACGCCAACAAGCTTGGCTTGAAGGTGAAGCCGTGGGTCAAGACCTCGCTGGCACCGGGCAGCCAGGTGGTGACGGAATATCTCAAGGCAGCAGGACTGCAAAAGGAGCTCGACAAGCTCGGATTTGATCTAGTCGGTTATGGTTGCACGACCTGCATTGGCAATTCGGGGCCCTTGCCGGAGCCGATTTCGAAAGCCGTCCACAAGAACGATCTGGTGGTCGCTTCGGTCCTGTCCGGAAACCGGAATTTCGAAGGCCGCGTGAGCCCTGATGTGCGGGCCAACTATCTGGCCTCGCCGCCCCTGGTGGTGGCCTATGCGCTGGCCGGATCGATGAACATCAATCTGGCGACCGACCCGATCGGTACCTCCAAAACCGGCCAGCCTGTCTATCTGAAGGACCTGTGGCCATCGTCCAAGGAGATCGCTGATACAGTTCGCAAATCGGTGACCCGCAAGGCGTTCCAGGAACGCTACAGGGATGTCTTCAAGGGAGATGCGCAGTGGCGCAAGATCAAGGTCGATGCCGGTCTTACCTATAGCTGGGATGAAAAATCCACCTACGTGCAGAATCCGCCGTACTTTGAAGGCATGGGGCTGGAGCCGGAGCCGGTCAGCGACATCGCCGATGCGCGCATCCTGGGGCTGTTCCTGGATTCAATCACGACGGACCACATCTCGCCTGCCGGGTCGATCAGTGGTGACAGCCCGGCCGGCAAGTATCTGACCCAGCACAAGGTCAGCCGGATCGACTTCAATTCATATGGTTCGCGGCGCGGCAATCATGAAGTCATGATGCGTGGCACCTTTGCCAACATTCGCATCAAGAACCAGATGGCGCCGGGCACCGAAGGCGGGGTGACGATCCATTATCCCTCCGGCAAGCAAATGCCGATCTACGACGCGGCCATGCGGTACAAAAAAGAAAAAGTTCCGACTGTGGTCTTTGCCGGCAAGGAATATGGTACCGGATCGTCGCGGGATTGGGCGGCCAAGGGACCCAAGCTGTTGGGCCTGAGAGCCGTCGTGGCGCAGTCCTACGAGCGCATCCACCGGTCCAACCTGATCGGCATGGGTATCCTGCCATTGCAGTTTGCCGAGGGCGAGGGCTGGCAGGAGCTCAAATTGACGGGCAGCGAGCAGGTCTCGATCTCCGGTCTCGGCAAGGGGCTGAAGCCGCGCCAGAAGATGACGGTCGAAATCAAATCCACAACGGGTGCAGTGAAATCGGTCCAGGTGCTGTGTCGAATCGATACCGAGGACGAACTCGATTACTTCCGCAATGGCGGTATTCTTTCGTATGTTCTGCGGAACTTGGCCAATGCCGCCTGACAGCAGTTGGACAAAACAGAAACGTGATCTTGTTGACATATAGATTCCGGTTTCATTAACTGGATTAACCGATTTGCCGGCCGGATCACCCTAACGTGAATCGCAGATGATCAAGGCTTGGGGCATATAGCTAAGGTCATGATTAAAGATACATCCATTTCCAGGCGGCATTTGCTCGCCGGGTCGGCGTCCCTGACGGCATCGCTGGCCATAACACCGGCATTGGCTGCAGACCGCGGACCGACGGTTGTCGAGCTGTTCACGAGCCAGGGCTGTTCATCGTGCCCGCCGGCGGATGCCTTCATGGAGGATCTGCGCAAGCGGCATAATGTGATCGCGCTGACATTCAATGTCGACTATTGGGATTATCTCGGCTGGCGCGACACGCTTGCCTCGGCTGAGTATTCACGGCGCCAGCGGGCCTATGCGAAAGCCCGCGGTGACGGTCAGGTCTATACACCGCAGATGGTGATCAATGGCGTTACCCATGCAGTCGGCAGCCGCCAGCGCATGGTTGATCAGGCGATTGCGGCAAGCTCACCTACAAGGGTGCCGATGAAGATGATGGAAGTCGGCAGCGATGTGATTGTCGAGATCGGTGAGCGGCCAAACGGCGTGCCGGCTGGCGAGGCAACGATCTGGGTCGCAATGGTTGTACCAAAGATATCGGTTGAGATCAGCCGCGGGGAGAACACCGGGCGCGAGATTTCCTATTTCAACGTTGCCCGAAAGCTGATGCCGGTCGGCTCATGGAACGGCAAGGCAGCCCGCCTGACGCTGCCCAAGAATGAGCTGTTCGTCGATGGAGCTACGGCCTGTGCCGCTATCCTGCAGGCCGGCGGTGTCGGACCGATCCTCGGCGCTACGTCATACGGCGACATCCACGGCGCATAAGAATGAAACGCTCCAGCCTTCAATCAAAGGCTCTTGCTCAACAGTTTGGTCAGGCGTGAAGCGAACCCTGCCGGATCGGCGACGGGCTCACCCTCGAGCACGTAGGCCTGATCGAGCAGCAATTGTGCTGAATCATCGAAATCGGCCGATGCGCCCGCCGACTTTGCCTTGTCGGCAAGAGCTTTGATCAGGGCATGACTTGGATTAATTTCCAGCACCGGGGCGGATACGGACACACCAGTGGTGCCCTGTTTGGCGAGCAGCTTTTCGATGGTCCGGTCAAGGCCGGCATCATCGGCCACCAAACAGACCGGCGAATCGGTCAACCGGCTTGAAGAGCGCACGTCTTTGACTTTGTCACCCAAGGACTGCTTCATGGCGGCGATGAGGGTCGCGACGGCACTATTGTCGACGTCGTCCGGTTTGTCCTCGTCCTTGACCGGGATGGCGTCGAGGTCAGCTGTGCCTTGTGTGACCGACTTGAACGGCTTGCCGTCAAATCCCATTGCGGTGCGCACCCAGAAGCTGTCGACCGGGTCGGTCAGCAAAAGTACCTCGATGCCACGGGCCTTGAAGCCTTCCAGCTGTGGGCTTTGGGCGGCCTTTTCGGCGTCATCGCCGGTGAGGTAATAGATCGCCGCCTGATTTTCTGCGAGGTTCGCAACGTAGTCCTTCAGCGACACGGTCTGCTCGTCGGTTTTGGTCGAGCGGAAGCGAACGACCTCAAACAGTTGGTCGCGCCGCTCCATGTCTTCATACAGGCCCTCCTTGATAACTGGGCCGAATGCCTTCCAGATGCCGGCAAACTTTTCAGCATCGTTCTCGCCGCATTTTTTCAGCTCCGACAGCACCCGGTTGGTCACCGCCTTGCGGATCTGATGCACGGTCGGATTGTCCTGCAGCATCTCGCGAGAGATGTTGAGGGGCATGTCTTCTGAATCGATGACACCGCGCACGAACCGCAGATACGGCGGCAGCAATTCGGCATCGCCGGTGATGAAGACGCGCCGGACGTAAAGCTTCTGGCGGCCGCGCCGTTCCGGGTCGAACAGATCAAATGGCGGCTCGGACGGGACATAGAGCAGGACGGTATATTCGTTGCGGCCCTCTGCCTTGTAGTGCAGCGTCAACGCCGGGTCCGAATAACTGCCGGACACATGACCGAAGAATTCCTTGTGCTGGTCCTCGGTGATGTCCGACTTCGAACGGGTCCAAAGGGCGCTGGCCGAATTGAGCTGTTCTGAAACATCTTTTTCGCCGGCCAGGTAAATCGGGTGGGCGATGTGATCGGAATAGGTCGTGATGATATGCTGGACGCGGCCGTCTTCGAGAAACTCGGATGCATCGTCACGTATTTTGAGGGTGATGACCGTGCCACGCGCCGGCGCATCATCGCCCTTGGCCGGCTTGACCGTAAATTTGCCGGTGCCATCCGATGTCCATGTCCAGGCATCCTTGCTGCCGGCCCTGCGCGAGGTAACGCTGACATTGCCGGAGACCATGAATGCCGAATAAAAGCCGATGCCGAACTGACCGATGAGATTGATGTCGGCATCACTGGTATTCGCCTGCTCCATGAACGCCTGGGTGCCCGAGCGGGCGATGGTGCCCAGGTTCTCGATCATTTCATCGTGGGTCATGCCAATGCCGTTGTCCGACACGGTCAGGGTCTTGGCCGCCTTGTCGACAGCGATGGTGATCTTGAGGTCGCCATCTCCCTTGATGAGATCGGGCGACTGCAGGGCCTCATAACGCAGCTTGTCGCAGGCATCGGCCGCGTTGGAAATCAACTCGCGCAGGAACACCTCGCGCTCGGAGTAGACCGAGTGCACCATAAGCTGCAGCAGCTTGGCGACTTCGGCCTGAAACGCGTGAGATTCGGTCTTGGAGCGGGCTTTTTTGGGAGCCGCTTTCTTCTTGGTCGTTGCCATGGGGGATCGTTCCTGAATTTGAGAAATTTGCCAATCGCAGGCGATATTGGGGCGCACGTTGCAAACGTCAAGGGGTGGTTGAACGAGGGGGCCGGTTGGACAAAAAAAGCGGCCGGTAAAGACCGGCCGCTGTTTAAACTGTACGCATACTTACGAACTTGGGGATAATGTGGCCCGGCTCACATCGAAGAAGCTCCGGGGGGCTGGGGGGCTGAGGTATCCGAGGCCTCCTTCTAGAGCCGGGCCATTGAGGCAACAGGTCAAATTTGCACAGGGATTGCGCCGGTATCTTGATCGATTTTCGGCGATAATGTGTTCATGTAGGCATTTCTTCATGTTCACAATTTCCTAGGGCCTGTTGACGTTCAGGTTATGGTGCTGGCGAGGCTCATTTTGTCTGTGGCTAGCTTTGAGTAGCGCTGTAGGGTCATCTCCCCTTCAAGCTGCTCAAAGTGACGTCCACAGGCATAATGAGCCACGTCCCGAGAGGGATTTGACCCGATTGGCCCATCTTCAGGGGTATTCGTCGTCAATATGCCAGCATGTCCTTCCTCCTCACACCCCCTGAACCTGAACCAATCGGGTCAATCCAGCGCCACAACCTGAATGTCAACAGGCCCTGGGGTCAAATGGGGGCTTGAGATACCGGGCCAGGCGGTACTTGCAAAGCTAGTCGAGATCGGCCATCATTTGATCAATGAGTATGTTGGCTGTGTCAGTAGATAGGGGTGTGGGTCATTGAGTGATACGGAACCGATAGTTCCGCTTCGGCGGTGGCGGTCTGGCGCCACTGCCGAAACTGCGTATGCCAGGCCAGTTGACAATGCGCCGCAGATTTCCTTCGACCGGCGTGAACTCAATATCATTCTCGGTATATATGGATCGAAAGTCGCCCAGGGCGAATGGCGGGATTACGCCTTGAACTTTGACCACGAGCGGGCTGCGTTCTGTGTCTTCAGGCGCACCAGCGAATTGCCGCTTTACCGGATCGTCAAACAGCCCAGGCTGGCCCGCAAGCAGGGCATGTATGCCGTCATAGCCCAGGGCGGCGCGATCGTGCGGCGCGGCCATGATCTGGAGCAGGTGCTCAAGACATTCCGCAGAAAGCCCGATCTGTCGGTGATCTAGAATATTTTGAAATTCGGCGCCGGTCATAAAAGACACTACAGGGAGGCGCCAAAAGAAAACCCCCGGGCAGAGGTTCCTCGCCCGGGGGTTTTTTGTCGGTTGGAAACAATCGCTATGGATTAGTCGCCGCTCATGATCCCGAGCATGTTCAGGATATGGATGAACATGGTGACGAAGCTGCCATAGAGCATGAAAGCGCCGAATATCGATTTCTGTTTGGCAGTGGTTCCGGTATCGCCGGCAACATACATCTGCTTGATGATCTGCGTTTCCCAGGCCGTAATGGCGGAGAATGCGAGCACGACAAATGCTGAAGTGGCAAAACTGAACAACGTGCTCTGGAAGAAGATCGCGTTGACGATGATCGCAATCACAAGGCCGATCGTCGCCATCGCAGCGAAACTGCCGATACCGCCCAGATCTTTCTTGGTGACATAGCCCAGCAGGCTCATCGAGCCGAAGGTTATGGCCGTTATGCCAAGGGCGCGGACGATCAGTTGACCTCCGTCCAGACCCATGTAGACGGCAATCCATGGAGCAATAGCGAGCCCCCAGACCCCGGCGTAGGCCCAATATGCGGCATGGGCCACCGCGACGCTCTTGCCGAACATCAAACGGGGTGACAAAAAGCCCAGACCGAGGACTGCGATAAACAGTATCCATCTGCCTGAATAAGCAGCCTGCAACAGTGCCTGGTTGGATGCCACATACAGGCTCACAATTGCAGTGAATGCGACGCCGAGCGCCATGTAATTGTAGACGCCGAGCATGTAGGATCGAAGACCCTCATCGATCTCGGCGCGCGTACCGGTCTGCGTCTGTGCAGCCGTTCTGTACTTCAAGTCAGCCATGTTAATTTTCCTCACGTGGTGGAGACGAATTCTGCCGGGAATATGGGAAATTCTCTGCAGACTTGCAAGTATGATAGGGCGTAAATTTTGTTAAGGTTGTCTTAACGTCAGAGATTTGAGCGGGTCAGAACAGGGTTTTGTGCAAGATGAACAAGGTACTTTTTGTGTGTTTGGGTAACATTTGCAGATCTGCAATGGCTGAAGGCGTGTGCCGGGCGGAGCTGAGCCGCCGCGGAATTGACGGTATTATTGTCGATTCTGCCGGCACCAGCGACTGGCATATCGGGGATGCGCCCGATGCGCGGGCGATCGAAGCGGCACGGCGCAGGGATATCGACATTGCCGGCCAGAAGGCGCGTCAGATCTGCGACGGCGACTTTGATGAATTCGATCTCATTCTGGCAATGGATGGATCGAATCTGGCCAAACTCCGCGCTGCGGCCGGAGAGCATCGTCGGGGCAAAGTCCGCCTGTTTCTGGATTTTGCGCGGGATCTGGCAGTACGCGAAGTTGCCGATCCATATTACGGCGGCGCTGACGGGTTCGACGATACGCTCGATCTTCTGGACATCGGCGTGAGAGCGCTAGCCGATCATATTGTCACCACACCCTAAATCGTAGGTGCGTTCCTGCACATAAGGGCCGCCGCCACGCCCTGGCCGCGCCGAAAACAGAACGAAGCGGGTAACCTCAAATGTCCGGCTGGCATACATTGACTGACGCGATATGAACTGGTTCAAGGCATCAAGTGGCGGGTTCTTGAGCCTGGCAAGGGTCACGTGGGGCGTAAAGTTTCTGGCCTCTGGCTGCAAGCCGATCATCTGGCAGGTCCGTTCTTGGGCGCTTTGCAGACGTTCGAGCGCATCGCTGGCGGCAACCTTCACAATCAGTGTGCGTGGCCTGGTACCGCCGAAATAACCGGCGCCCTTCAATCGAATCTCGAATGGATCAAAGCGCAAGCTGGACAGCGCGCGATCAAGTTCATCGGCAATGTCGTCGGATACATCGCCGACGAACCGCAAGGTGATGTGGAAGGCATCGGTGTCGATCCATCTTGCGCCGGGAACACCGCCCTTCATCAGGTTGAGGCCAACGGCCAAATCGGGTGGCAGTTCCAGGCCCGTGAACAGCCGCGGCATTGGGCTAGCCCGCAGCCGGCCGCACCAGCCCGATCAGGCTTTCGACTGATGGAATAATGCGCCTGACGATCTCAGCGATACCCTCTGGCGTCGGGTGGATGCCGTCACGCTGATTGAGATCTGCCACGCCGGCCACGCCGTCCAGGAAAAACGGGTAAAAGAGCACATTGTGATGTTCGGCGAGATAGGGGTAGATCCGGTCAAATGTCTCCACGTAGTCCTTGCCCATGTTGCGGGGTGCTTTCATGCCGGCAATGAGGACGGCGATGCCGCGGTCTTTCAGCTTGGCAATAATCTTGGTCAGCGCCTCGTAGGTTTTGACCGGGTCGTGGCCGCGCAGGGCATCGTTCGCGCCGAGTTCAAGGATCACCGCATGGGTGCCTTCAGGCACCGACCAGTCGAGCCGGGCAAGACCGCCTGCAGCCGTGTCGCCGGATACGCCTGCATTGGCAACGATGACATCATGGCCCTTTTCCCTGAGGGCGATCTGAAGCTGGACGGGGAACGCGTATTTTGAATCCAGCCTGTAGCCGGCCATCAGACTGTCGCCAAGCGCGACGATCCGAATGGGTTCGGCTGCGGCTATGGTCATCGTACACAAAAGAGTGCACATAACAATCAGCAGCCGGCGGTTGAATATTGCAGTCACAAACATCATTCAATCACATTATCATTGCAAGCGATGGGGACAAAGACCCAGCCGGCGCGTTTAGTGAACCAACATAGGCAGTACGCCGTTACAGGACCATGGATCAGACAGTCAGACACAAATCGACGATTTCGCCCACCGCCCGCGATGGTTCCATTGCCCTTGGCGGTGTCGAAGTACGGTTGCCGAGCCTTGCCGGCGAGGTTGAGATTTTGCGTGGGCTCGACCTGCAGATCGAGACCGGCGAGGCGGTTGGCATTGTCGGACCATCGGGTTCAGGCAAGACCACGTTGCTTATGGTCATTGCCGGGCTGGAGGCGACCGTCGGCGGCACGGTCAACATTGCCGGACAGAACCTTGCGCAACTGGACGAGGATGGTCTGGCGGTGTTTCGCCGCGATCATGTCGGTATCGTCTTTCAGGGCTTTCACTTGATTGCAACGATGACCGCGATGGAAAATGTTGCCGTGCCATTGGAATTCAAGGGTGATGGCGACGCTTTTGCACGGGCGCGCAGCGAGCTTGAGCGGGTTGGCCTTGGTCACCGGCTTGAACATTATCCCGGTCAGCTGTCCGGTGGAGAGCAACAGCGAGTGGCGATTGCGCGGGCACTGGCCGCAGGCGCGACGATCATCCTTGCCGATGAGCCGACCGGCAACCTGGACTATGAGACCGGCGCGGGGATCATGGACCTGTTGTTCAATTTGCAGCGCGAAGCGGGCACGACGCTTGTGCTGGTAACGCATGACCGCGACCTGGCCGGCCGATGCAACCGGATCGTTGAAATCCGTGATGGCCGCGTTGCGGATCGAGCCACGTGACATGTTACTGACCGCCGCCAGATTTGCAGCGCGCGAGCTGCGCTCGGGCCTGCAGGGCTTCTGGATATTCATCATCTGCCTGTTCCTGGGGGTTGGTGCGATTGCCATCGTCGGCGGTCTGTCAGCGGCAATCGAACGTGGCATTGCCGATCAGGGCCAGCCGCTTTTGGGCGGCGATGTAGAGTTTTCATTCATGCACCGCCAGATCGGCCCGTCCGAACGGCAATTTCTAGATGAGGCCGGTGAGATCAGTGTTGCGGCAACCTTGCGGGCAATGGCGACAGCAGGCAATGAGCGCTCGCTGGTCGAATTGAAGGCGGTTGACCAGCTCTATCCACTTTACGGCGACATGAAGCTGGCCGGCGGCGGCAGGCTGGACGACGCGCTTGCCATGCGGGACGGCAAGTGGGGCGTAGTTGCCGAACCGGACTTGCTTGAACGTCTCGGCGTCAAGCCGGGCGGGCTGCTGCGCGTCGGTGAGCTTGAGGTTGTTGTGCACGATGCGATTGCGCATGAACCGGACCGGGTGTCGGACGGGTTCATCCTGGGACCGCGCATCTTGATGGCATTGCCGGCGCTCGAAGCGACCGGTCTGCTGAAGCCCGGCAGCCTGGTGCGCTGGCGTTATCGTGTGAAAATTGCCGATGCGGCACGACCCAGGGCATTGATGCGGAAAGCCAGGAAGACGTTCCCCGATGCCGGCTGGCGTATCCGCAACCGCGACCGGGCGGCACCGGGTGTTGACCGGTTCGTCAAGCGGCTGACCTATTTCCTGATGCTGGCAGGCCTCACGTCTTTGATCGTTGGCGGTGTCGGCGTCGGCAATGCGGTCAAGTCATTCATGGATGGCCGGCGAGGCACCATAGCAACGCTCAAATGCCTTGGCGGCACCTCGCGGGTGATCGTGGCGACCTATCTGATCGAGGTGCTGGCCGTCGCCACGCTTGCGATCGCGGCTGGATTGCTGCTTGGCGCCGTCGCGCCGTTCATAGCCAGCGGGTTGCTGAGCGGAATTCTGCCGGTGCCGGTCACGGCGCGTCTTGAATGGGTACCGCTGGTCAGTGCGGCTGCATTTGGGTATCTGGTCACGCTTGCTTTTGCGCTCTGGCCGCTCGGCCGGGCGCACGATGTTGCGCCGGCGGCGTTGTTTCGCGATGTCGTCGATCGAAAGTGGCGGCTGCCGGGTGCGGCCTACCTGCTGGTCAGCGCGCTGGCAATTATGCTGTTGTGTACTCTGATGTTCTTCACGTTGCCGGAAAGACACGTCACGCTGTGGTACATCGGCGGTGTTGCCGTGTCATTTGCGGCGTTGACGGGGTTGGCGGTCGTCATCATGCAGGTGGCGCGCAACTGGCTGAACCCGTCGTCTGCTGCCGGCCGTTATGCGATCGGCAACCTGCATCGGCCCGGTGCGCCGACACCGTCGATTACCCTGTCGCTTGGCCTGGGCCTGAGTCTGTTTGTGACGCTGGCGCTTGTTGACAATAATATCTCCGGCCAGCTGCGCTCGGCGCTGCCCGAGAACGCGCCGAGCTATTTTTTCGTCGACGTTGCAAACACCCAGCGCGACGATTTTGTCGCGTTGCTCAAAAAACAGCCACGCGTCGAGACCGTCAAGACGGCGCCGATGCTGCGCGGGCGGGTGGTCAGCATCAGCGGCGTCAGGGTCGGCAAGATCAAGGCAACGCCGGATACGGCCTGGGCGCTGAGGGGTGATCGCGGGCTGACCTACGCATCCGAGCTTCCCGCCGGCTCCACGGTGACCGAAGGCAAATGGTGGGCTGCCGATTACGACGGGCCTCCGCTGGTCTCGTTCACCGAGGATATTGCCGAAGGGATCGGGCTCAAGATCGGTGATGAAGTTACCATCAACGTGCTTGGGCGTGAGGTGACCGCGAGTGTTGCAAGCTTTCGGCAGGTTGACTGGCGTTCATTGAACATCAATTTCGTGATGGTGTTCTCGCCCAATACGCTCAAAGGAGCGCCGCACATGAACGTCGTTACGGTCAGCACGAGCGACGATCGCGACAGCGGCCTGCTGCGGACGGTGTCCAGCGCGTTCCCGACCGTCACCGCGGTCAAGGTCAAAGACGCGCTTGATGCGGTCAGCGAACTGCTGGCCAAATTGCTGCTGGCGATACGCTCGGCATCGATCATGACCTTTGCGGTGGGTATTCTTGTCCTGGCGGGTGCGATGACAAGCGGTTTGGCAGGCCGGGTTTATGATGCGGTGGTGCTCAAGACGTTCGGGGCGACGCGGCGCCAGCTGATCTCGGCCTATGTGATGGAATTTGCCGTGCTGGGTTTGTGTGTCGCGATGGCCTCGGTCGTGATCGGCGGCCTGGCGGCGTGGGCGATCCTTCAGTTTGTCATGGAGATGCCGTTTGAGTTTTCCTTTAGCGTTGCGGCCACAACCGCATTGATTTCCATGGTGGTGACCGTCGCGGCGGGACTTGTCACGACCTGGAGGGTGCTTGGATCGCGGCCGGCCCGGATATTGCGCACGCAGTAGGGATGCTTTAGGTCAGAAGTAGTTAGCAACCAGCGAACCGGGGCTGCCTGATGGTCGTACTAAACAAGATCTACACAAAGACCGGCGATGCCGGCACGACGGCGCTGGGCACCGGCGAGCGTGTGCCCAAGGCACATTTGCGCATCGAGGCGTATGGTACGGTCGATGAGACCAATGCCTGCCTTGGCGTTACCCGCCTGCATTGCAGCGACGATGCCCTCAAGGGGCTCGATGACATGCTGGCACGCATCCAAAACGATCTGTTTGACCTTGGTGCCGACCTTTGTGTGCCCGATGACGGCAAGGATCATGGCTATGAACCTTTGCGCATCAACGATGGTCAGGTTGCACGTGTTGAGCAGGACATCGACGCGCTGAACGATGAGCTGGAACCGTTGCGCTCGTTTGTGTTGCCCGGCGGTCATGCAGCAGCAGCCCAACTGCATGTGTGCAGAACAGTGTGCCGGCGCGCCGAACGGATCATGACTGCATTGGCCGAACTTGAGGACCAGCCGGTGTCCGAAGCCGCGTTGAAGTTTGTAAACCGTCTGTCGGACTTCTTTTTCGTTGCCAGCCGCTGGGTCAATGCCAAGCATGGTGGTGATGTTCTGTGGCAGCCGGGCAAGAACCAGCAGCAGGATTGAACGGGTCATGTTTCTGCCCATTCATGACAACACCGTTCTCAGGCTGATCCGCTTTCAATTCGTGACCGGCATCATACTGCTCATCAATGTCGTCATCTTCGTCTACACGCATGTCCTGATTGGCGGTTCAGGCGAAGTCTCGGCTCTGACGTCGCTTGGCGCGATCCCCGCGCTGTTCTCCGATACGGCAACACTTGATCCATCGCTGCAGCTGGTGCCTGAACCTGCTACGTTGCTGACCTACATGTTCTTTCATGCCGGCTGGCTGCATCTGATTGCCAATATGGCATTTCTTTGGGTTTTTGCAGATAACGTCGAAGACAGTTTTGGGCATGGCGGGTTTTTGCTGTTCTACTTGATCTGCGGGATCGTGTCGGCACTGGCGCATATCTACGCGGCACCGGCCTCCAAGGCGCCATTGGTCGGGGCATCGGGCGCGGTATCGGGCGTGATGGCAGCGTACCTGGTGCTGTTTCCGCGGGCCCGGGTCTGGGTGCTGTTGTTCATGAAGCTGCCGCTCAGAATATCGGCGCTTTGGGCGCTTGCCGGATGGTTTGCCTTTCAGGTGGTCAGCCTGCTGGCGACCAAACAGGATGGTACTGTCATTGTTGCCTGGTGGGCGCATATCGGCGGGTTCCTTGTCGGCTTGCTCATCACATTCTGCCTCCTGAAACTGTTCCGGGCACGATTTGCCGGCGAATAGAGCGGTTCAATATGACTGTGAACCGCTCTAGCGCGAGAATTTTTTTCACGTGACCGAGAGTCGCAATTGGATGCGATATGTCGGGCGCGCAATTGACTCGTGATGTGCGCGAAACTAGGGTCCGGCGCAGTTTCCTCGTGCTCTCGCAAGATGGCTGCTAAAACCGGGGATCAACCAACCACTAATAGAGAGTTCTTATCCAGATGAAGGTACTCGTCGCTGTCAAGCGGGTCGTGGACTACAACGTCAAGATCCGCGTCAAGGCCGATGGCTCAGGTGTTGAACTGGCCAACGTAAAGATGTCGATGAACCCATTCGACGAAATCGGTGTGGAAGAAGCCATCCGGTTGCGTGAAGCGGGTACGGCAGAAGAAGTCGTGGCGGTGTCTGTCGGCCCGCAACAGGCGCAGGAAACCATTCGTACGGCCCTGGCCATGGGTGCCGACCGCGGCATTCTCATCAAGCATGATGAGTATGTCGAGCCGCTCGGCGTTGCCAAGCTGCTGAAGGCGGTTGTCGAGGAAGAAAAGCCTGACCTGGTGATCCTGGGCAAGCAGGCGATCGACGACGACTGCAACCAGACCGGCCAGATGCTGGCCGCGCTCGCCGGCTGGCCGCAGGGCACCTTCGCCAGCAAGGTCGAGGTCGCCGACGGCTCGGTGGCGGTGACGCGCGAGGTCGACGGC
>JABDJG010000263.1 GCA_013002595.1 Hyphomicrobiales bacterium
ACATGACGATGTCGGCTTGGCTTGTTTCACATAAAGAAACCGCCGGATCGCTCCGGCGGCTCCAATATTGT
The DNA here is from genome assembly GCA_013002595.1 of Hyphomicrobiales bacterium. GTDB lineage: Bacteria > Pseudomonadota > Alphaproteobacteria > Rhizobiales > Aestuariivirgaceae > JABDJG01. Next base: position 72 of record JABDJG010000263.1, read on the forward strand.
TTTGGCGTCTCAGCGGCGCATCACACGATCGCCATGTCGTTCAACAGATCACCTGCTGTAACACCGGTACTGCTGAACACCGTCAGGATGTCGCCGCCGCCAAAGTCGAGCTGATACACGTTGGCATTCACCTGCGTACCGAAGGTCGCGAGTACCTGCGCGACATTCAGGCCGCCGCCATACAGGTTGTCATTGATGACAATGGTGTCGACGTCGTCCTCAAAGTCGTTGATCCGGTCTTGCGCGTAGTTGTCGGCAAAAAAGAACTTGTCCTGGCCGGCCTCGCCACGCAGACGGTCATTGCCGCTGCCGCCATTGAGCGTGTCGTTGCCGTTGCCGCCGAACAGGAAGTCGTTGCCGGACTGACCGTTCAGCTTGTCGCTGCCGTCCTGGCCGAACAGACGGTCGCCACTGCCGCCGCCGTTCAGCGTGTCGACCCCGCCACCGCCAAACAGCACATCGACATCGCCTTCACCAAACAGCGTGTCGTGGTTGTTCTGGCCATACAGACGGTCGCGGTCGGCGCCACCATAAAGCGTGTCGTTGCCGTTGCCGCCGAACAGGCGGTCGGCACCGGCATCGCCGAACATCATGTCGATGCCATTCTGTCCGCCCATGAAGTCATCGCCGCCGCCGCCATGCATCTCATCCAGGCCGCCGCCGCCATTCATGGTATCGCCGCTGGCGCCGCCATGCATCTCATCGTGGCCACCGCCGCCGGCCATGGTGTCGGCGCCCAGACCGCCGTCCATAAAGTCATTGCCGCTGGCGCCGTTCATCGTGTCATTGCCGCCGTTGCCGAAGAAGAACTCACGCAAGGCGGTGCCCTGCATCAGATCGCCGGCACCATCGGATGTGAGCGTGCTGGTGATTTCATTAACTTCGCTTGAAATCGAATCGCCGTCAGCGTCGGGATTGGTGTCCGTCCAGGTATTGACGAAGACGCCGTTCATGATGGCCGAGATCGACGCATTGGTATCCGCCGTCACCGTGCTCGTAATTACGAACGGGTTAGTGGTTCCGTCTACCATGATAGGTGTGCCGTTCTGGTCAAAGAGGCGACCGAGAATATTGCCGGCGCCGCCCGGGTCGGTCCAGGACACCACGATGAAGCCGTTGTCGAGGACGGTGATGTCCGGGTCGGAATTGACCACGTTCACAAGGCCCTGATCGACACGGATGAAGCCTGACACATCGGTGCCGGCGGCATCGAATATATGGAGGCTGATACCATCTGGCCCCCAGCCGGTATCATCATAGACCACCGCAAAGCCGCCATTGTTGAGAGCCGCGACCGCGGAGGCCGTGTTCTCACCAGATGCACCGATAACAAAATCGGCTTTCCGGACGGTTCCATCAGCATTGTAGACCTTGCCGATGATCACGTCATTCAAACCACCGTTGTCGGCGTCGGTGTAAGTGACAACCCAACCGCCATCATTCAGCGCAGTGATTGCCGGGTCAACGTCCTGTGATCCAACCCCCGTACTAATCTGGCCGCCCACCTGGGTGCCTGTGTTGTCCATGATCTGCATATAGATCTGGCTGCCGGAAGACATGGCGACAATCCAGTTGCCATTGGCCAGCAAGGTTGCTTCCGGGTCGCCATCGACGGCAAAAATATCGACGATAAACTCGGAATGCACCACAGCGCCGGTATTCGGATTGATGATTGCGCCAAGGACATCGCCGTCCGCAGCCGAATCCCAGATCACCGCGACATTGCCATTCGACAGTTCGATAATCTCCGGATCTCCGACCATGTTGATCGAACCGTCGGCATACGGTATTGTGAAGTTTGAAATCCTGACGAAGTCGGCGTCGTAAAACGTCACCAGCGGAAAAGGATTGCCGGCAAGGGCACTGCCGTAAACAACGGCGTAGCCGCCGTTGGAAAGCCCAACCACCTCCGAACCGAATTGGTCATGTGTTTCGTAACCGTTCGCAACGATTTGGCCTTGGATTGCAGCCAGTGAGTATGTAGTTGTTACAGCCATTCTTGTACGCTCCTGTTATATTGCCCGCTTTCCGAAAAACAAATGCTCAGCGCAAATGCTCTTCCGGTCACCAGGCGCCCCCAGGTGATCCGGATCCCAGAATGAGGATCCTGCACTATTTTTGAGTCAGTGGTTAGCAAACTCTTACCTTAAGGTAAATTATTTGATCTATCGATGGCAAGAGGAAATTTTGTAGGGCGCGGTTCAACGCCTTGTTTTAAGCGAGAAAACACCGGGCCTGACACGTGATCAGAGCATTTTTCAAGGCTGCTGCACCGCCCTAACTTCGGGCCTGACGGGCCAGCCATTGTACCTTGCTGATCCGGAATGCCGGCACATCATCGTGGTTGTACGCCCGGCGATCGTGTTGCCTGACCAGCCCGCATTTGGTCAAAACATTCTGTGACGCGGCATTATCGGGGTCCGTGACCGCCACGATTTCCTCAAGCGGCGTCTCTTCAAACGCAAACCGCAGCAATCTGGCGCAAGCCTCGCTGGCAATCCCTCGCCCCCAGGCGGAAGGCTTCAGGATGTAACCCACTTCGATTTCTCCAGGCGGATACCCCTCGCCCTGCAATATCGACCAGTCATGATCATCCTGATCGACCGGCAGCGGCAACAGAACCGAGGTGCCAAGTTTCTCACCCGTCACACAGTCTGTGACGCACCACACCCCGATAGCGCCGCCGCCGCCGCGCTGGCATATTTTGACAAGATCGTCCTCCACCATCTTGCGCGTCTTGGGCGCGCGGACATATTTCATCACCTCAGGATCGGTGAACAACGCCAGGCAGATATCGATGTCGCCGTCAGCAAGCGGGCGCAACAGCAGGCGGTCGGTTCTCAGGATGAGGTTCATCAAAGTAGCTCGCCTTGCGGCCATCAAGGGTGGTTGCCACCGGATGTTTGGTGCGGTCGAGAAGACTCGAACTTCCACGGGTTTTACCCCACAGCGACCTCAACGCTGCGCGTCTACCAATTCCGCCACGACCGCAATGTCTTTGAATGGCTTGGAGCGAGGCGGGTGTACCAGCGCACCCGGCCCAAATCAAGTCCCGTTTACCCGCAAGGTGGCGCTCAAGGCTCGCATAAAGCCGATTGAGCGGCTAACTATATCCCATTGACCGCTCAAACCATCGGCGCACCCATGCAACTGCACACCAGAGACGCGATCAGTCCAGGCCTTGGCGCCCTCAGACACCCGGACCCGGTTGCCTGGCAGGTCAGCCCGGGCCAGATCGATTACGACGATGCCCTTGCGGCCATGGACGCCGAAGTCGCCAGGATCATCAAGGGCGAGGCGTGCGAAAAGGTCTGGCTGCTCGAGCACCCGCCGATCTATACCGCCGGCACCAGCGCCAATGAGGCCGATCTCGTCGACCCGCTGCGCTTTCCGGTCTACCAGAGCGGCCGCGGCGGGCAGTATACCTATCACGGACCCGGTCAACGCGTTGCCTATGTCATGCTGGACCTGCGCAAGCGGACCCAGGACGTGCGCGCTTTTGTGGCCGGCCTTGAAGCATGGATCATCGCCACGTTGGCAGCATTCAACGTGACCGGCGAGCGCCGCGAGGACCGGGTCGGCGTCTGGGTCCGGCGGCCGGAAAGAGCCGCCGGCACCGAAGACAAGATCGCCGCCATCGGCATCCGCGTGCGCAGTTGGGTGACGTTGCACGGCATCTCGATCAACGTTGAGCCGCAGCTCGATCATTTCTCGGGCATCGTGCCATGCGGGGTCAGCCAGCACGGCGTCACCAGCCTGGTTGACCTGGGCCTGCCGGTGACGATGGAAGACGTCGACATCGCGCTCAAAACCGAGTTCGGGAAGATTTTCGGGCCTGTCGCGTAAACCGCTAGATCGTTGGCCGGATTTCAAAGCCGTTACCAGCCTCAACCGGCTGATTCAGCACTTCAATATCTTGCACATCGGCAAACCGCGGCCCAAGGCTGCAGGCTGCAATCATGTCCTTGACGAGAGCCTCATCTCCGGCAAACACCGCCTCAACTGCGCCATCGCGCCGGTTGCACACCCAGCCGGACAACTTGCGCTCCTCAGCCTCGCCGGCCAGCCAGTAGCGAAACCCGACGCCCTGGACGCGGCCGCGGATCACGATATGAATGGAATAGGTCTCCCCCATGAACGCTCAACGCTTGCTAAGCAGGCGCGTCTGCATCTGGCCGACCTGGCGTGAATACTTGGCTGCGACGGCGGCCCGGGCCCGTCTGGCGTTGTTGGCAATCCGCAGCACCATATTGCGGGCCCTGCTGTCAGACGATGATTGCGTCCGGCTTTCGTGGACAACCAGGTCGCCGCCGTAGATCACGTCCCCTGGGTCCAGCACAACATCGTTGACCGGTGATGCATTGCGCTCTTCTTTTCCCGTCACCAACAGCTCGCGGCCGTCGACAACAAGGCTATCGAGCACATAGCGCCCCGACCCCAGCGCCTGAACCGTGACCGTGTCCGGCGACAGCTGCAGACGGACTTTCTGGCTCGTGCCGGCGCGCCGCCAGACCGTTTCAATCGCCTGCTTGGAGCCGTCGTCGTCGAACGCACCACTCAGCGCCAGGATGGCGTGCACGGTCGGCTGATAGATGCTTTCAGGAATGTCGGCAATCTGCTTGGGCTCCTTGGCAACCTTGGAGCCCGACGAACACGCCGCTACAAACAGGACAATGGCAAGTGCACCCGAGATCCGCATCATTTAGGGCCTGGCCTCCTTCCCACGGCTATACGCCACCAGCTCCACCGTGTTGCCTTCCGGATCATCAGTAAATACCCCGCGCCAGCCAATCCAGTCAAAATGCTCGATCCGGTATTTGACGCCCAGTTTGTCATACCAGGCAATTGCGGCATCCTGTTCGGCGTAGTCCACGGTCAACGCAAGATGGTGCAGGCTCGACGTGCCGTCGGCCGGTGGTTCGAAACCGCCCTCCCCGGTGAACAGCGCCAGCACGCAGGTGTGCCCGGCGTGCCCATCGGCAATCTTGAAAAAGACGATCGTGTCCCGATGGCCTCCCTCAAGGACTTCAAGGCCGATCACATCACGGTAGAACACAACCATTGCCTCGATGTCGCGGCAGCGGACCGCGACCTCGCCCAGCGCCTTGACCGTAAAACCCCGTTCATTCACGCGCCTGTTCAAACTCCATAATCACCGCATCGACCGCCAGGCTGTCGCCCGGTTCGGCATGAATGACACTTACCGTGCCGTCGCGCTCGGCTCTGAGCACGTTTTCCATCTTCATCGCCTCGACCACGCACAAGGTGTCGCCGACCTTGACGGCCTGGCCTGCCTCAACTGCCAGCGACACAACCAGACCGGGCATCGGGCATAACAGCTGCCTGGATGTATCCGGCGGTATCTTCACCGGCATGAGCCGGGCCAGATCGGCCTCACGGCGGGTATAGACATGCGCTTCGACCTCAACGCCGCGATGTGCCAGCTTGTAGCCGTTCATGATCCGCCTGACCTGGACATTGGCCGGCTTGCCATCGATCGTACCTGACCACACCGGCTGGCCCGGCGCCCAGTCATGCTCGATTGTTTGAGTCGCCTTGCTGCCGTCGGCCTTCAGCGAAATCGAACCGCCGTTGCTGCCAGCGATATCCATCGTGACGTCGAACCACTCATCGCCTAGCCGCACGGTCCGTTCGGCATTGAAATTGACCGGCTTGCCGCCCATCTGGCCGGAAATCAGTCGTTTGCGCTCATTCTCGGTATGGTCGAGCACCGCAGCAACGGTGACAAGCGTATCGCTCACCTCACCTGCCGCACCCCCGCCGGTAAATCCGTCCGGAAATTCATCGTCAATGAAGCTCGTCGACAGTTCGCCGCTGCGCCAGCGCTCATTGGACATGATCGCCGCCAGGAACGGCACATTGTGCTGAATGCCATCGATATAAAACCTGTCGAGCGCATCGGCCATATGATCGATTGCCGCCGAACGATCAGGCGCATGGGTGCACAATTTGGCAATCATCGGATCATAAAAGATCGGGATTTCGCCGCCCTCATAAACGCCTGTATCGTTGCGAATGCTCAAGCCATCGCCGGAGACCTCGGCAGGCGGGCTATAGCGCACCAGGCGGCCCGTCGACGGCATGAAACTGCGGTAGGGATCCTCAGCATAGATGCGGCTTTCGACCGCCCAGCCGTTCAGCTTCACGTCCTTTTGTTTGATCGCAAGTTTTTCACCGGCGGCAACCCGGATCATCTGCTCCACCAGATCGATACCGGTGATGAGCTCGGTGACCGGATGTTCGACCTGCAAACGCGTGTTCATCTCCAGGAAGTAGAACGACTTGTCCTGGCCGGCGACGAACTCGACCGTGCCGGCGGTGTCATAATCGACCGCCTTGGCCAGCGCCACCGCCTGTTCGCCCATCGCCTTGCGGGTCTTTTCATCCAGAAGCGGCGATGGCGCTTCCTCGATGACCTTCTGGTTGCGCCGCTGGATCGAGCACTCGCGCTCGCCGAGGTAAATCACATTGCCATGTTTGTCGCCCAAAACCTGGATCTCGATATGGCGCGGGTTGACAATGAACTTTTCAATGAACACCCGGTCATCGCCGAATGACGATTTGGCCTCGGATTTGGCCAGCTGAAACCCTTCGGCAACCTCATCTGACCCAAGGGCGATCCGCATACCCTTGCCACCACCACCGGCAGAGGCCTTGATCATCACCGGATAGCCGATCTCATCGGCGATCTTGACCGCTTCGGCTGGATCGCCGATTTCGCCGAGATAGCCCGGTACTGTCGTCACCTTGGCCGCATTGGCGAATTTCTTGGACTCGATCTTGTCCCCCATCGCCTCGATCGCTCGAGGATTGGGGCCAATAAAGGTCAGGCCGGCCTTTTTGAGCGCATGGGCGAAACCGGCATTCTCGGACAGAAACCCGTAACCTGGATGCACCGCCTCACCGCCGGTCTGTTTGCACGCTTCGATGATCTTGTCAGCCACAAGATATGATTGCGCCGCTGCTGCCGGCCCGATGTGCACCGCTTCGTCGGCCATCTCCACGTGCAGCGCCCGCACATCGGCATCGGAATACACCGCAACGGTCTTGATCCCCATCCGCCGGGCGGTCTTGATGACCCTGCAGGCAATCTCACCGCGATTGGCGATCAATATCTTGTCAAACATGCATCAAGGCCCCAGATAAAGGTGTCTTCAAGAGCCACACGCCGGCCCATCGTCTGAATGTTTTAAACACAGCCAGAACCAGCGTAAACTGCGGCTCGGCAATTAAATCGTCACAGGTCACGCCAACATGAACGAAGCAATTTCGACGACCTCGAGCATTCTGATCGACAAACTGGCCGATTGGCTGATGACCCAGGCCCTGGAGAACGCCACATTGGAAGAAATCGTTGCAGGTTGTTGTGAACGGCTTTCGGCCAGCGGTCTGCCACTGGCCCGGGGTCATCTGTCGTTCTCCATGCTGCACCCGCTGTACCGGGCAATGGGTTTCACCTGGCGCCGTGGCAAGGGGATCGAAGTGGAAGGCTACCGGCATGTGTCGGAAGGCGATACCGACCAGTTCGTCAAGAGCCCGTACTATTACCTCTTGACCAACAATCTCGATCACTTACGCTGCCATCTCGAGTCCGCTCAGCGCCTGGAGTTTCCAATTCATGAGGATCTGAAGGCTGAAGGGCTTTCCGATTACCTTGCCTTCATCAGCCCGTTCCACAAAGACCAGCCACAAGGCATGATCGGCTCATGGTCGACCGACCGGGCCGGTGGTTTCCGCGAAAGCGAAATATCGGCCCTGCTGCGCATCCAAATGCGTCTTGCCGTTGCCTGCAAGACGGCAGTTCAGGGGTCGCTTGCCCGCAACATGCTGGAGACCTATCTCGGTGGCGACGCCGGCAAGCGCGTGTTGAGCGGCCAGGTGCGACGCGGTGACGGTGAAACCACCCGCGCTGCGATCATCATGGCCGACATCAGGAATTCGACGGTGATGGCCGAGACGCTGGGCCGGCAGGGCTATATCAATGCGCTAAATCTGTTCTTCGACAATGTCGGGAGCGCCTTCGCAGATGCCGGCGGCGAGATCCTCAGTTTTGTCGGCGATGGTTTTCTGGCGGTCTTCCCATGCGGCCGCAACAAGACCGACAGCACCAAGGCCTGCGAACAGGCCTACGGCGCAGCCCGCGAGGCGCTGGTCCGCATGGAACAGGCTAACATCGAACGCGAGACCTCGGGCGAAGAGCGGATCAAATTCGGCATCGGTCTGCACATCGGCAATGTGATGTTCGGCAACGTCGGCCTGGAAGATCGTCTGGCTTTCTCCGCCTTCGGTTCGACCGTCAATGAAGCCTCACGGCTTGAAGCACTGACCAAGAAGTACCACACCCCGCTGATTGCCAGCGAGGATTTCAAATATTACACCGACACCGAAGACTGGACCGAGTTGGGACAGGAGACGCTGCGCGGCATTAACGAGCCTCTCACAGTCTATTCGCCAACCGATTATCAAACCTGCTCCAAGACCATCAAGATCAAACCTCGTCACAAAAACCTGGGCTATTCTGCGGCAGAAAACGTCGTGTTGCTGCACAGGGGCAGCCCCAAGAAAGCCAGTTAGGGCGGTTCACAGTATGCAAAATCAAGGCCGCCTGGCCACCATGTCGATCTCAACCAGCGCGCCGACCGCAAGCCCGGTGACACCGATGCAGGTTCTGGCCGGCAGTTTTCCCTCGGCGAAATACGAACTGTAGGTCTGGTTCATGGCGTCATAGTCGCGCTCGAACTCGGTGATATAGACCCGCACCTGAACGACATGTTCAATCCCCAGTCCCACACCATCCAGAACGATCTTGAGATTGTCCATGACACGTCTGGTCTGGGCTTCGACACCTTGCGGCAGCGGCTTAGTGTCATCATCAGGATCGGTCGGCATCTGACCGGTCAGGAACACCCAGCCGTCAACCTCGGCGGCATGTGAAAACGTGGCAACCGGCGTCGGCGCCGCGTCGATCATAAAGAATTCCGGTAGTGGCATAATCGTCCCCTCAGGAAGTGCAATGACGGGGACAATACGCAATCAAGAGCCGATTAAAAGGCCTTTTGATGCAACGCGCGCCGGCTCGCGGAACGATATCTCAACCAATCTCGCCGCCCTGCCCTCACGAACGGTGACCTGGACCGACCGGGCTGCCTCGGTATCAAACGCCGTGATCAGGCTGCTGATGCCGGAACCCGACACGGACGGCCGAACGAACGCCAGCTGGTAACCATTGGCCAGAAAAAGTTTGCGGAAATGCCGTTCGATCGTCCGGCCGGATGACAATGATCTGAAATACACCCTGTTACTGTCGGCATCGGCCAGGACGCTGCCATAGACTGCCGTCGACCTGCCGGGCAGTTGGAGCCATGCTGGCAACTGGGTCACCGGCGCGTACTGATTGAGCCGCAATCCGACCGACAATACCGCATCTTCGCCGATATCGATCTGCCTCGGGCGTTGATCGGAAACCATGACAAGGCTCAGCACGACTGCAACGGCGATCATAGCGCCGCTTTTCAGGATCGAACTCGTGCTCGTGTTGGTGGGGGCATTGAACATGGCGGGAAACCTCTTTCAAAGAAGTCTGCCACGTTCTCATTTAGATCCCGTTTGACAATTTGTTCGAAATGCGGCGTTACAGTTCACGGCTGTTTCACACTTAGGGCCAGGACCCCGGGAACGAACCCGCTATTTCAACAGGTCACACCATTCGGACTGCTCGTCCTTGCAGGTGAGTATCACCGACAACGCC
>JABDJG010000266.1 GCA_013002595.1 Hyphomicrobiales bacterium
CGCGCTCGAATTTGCGGGCCGCAGTGACATCGGAATATACGGTCAGCAGCCGATTTTTCGGCAAGGGCGTGCGCTTGACGTGGATCGTGGTGCCGTCAGGCTGTGTCCGTTCGAATTCTTGCGCTTCAAACCGCTTGGCCCTATCGGTCCTGAGACGAACCTGCTGCTCGATATCGCCAGCGCCATATCTGCCGTTCCCGGCATTGCGCCGGAAGATATCTTCAAGTGTCGTGCCGCTTTGAACGAAATCGCCGGAAATGTCCAGGATACGCCGCGCCTGGCCGTTGATTGCCTCGATACGAAGCTCGGCATCGACAATCATGATCCCCAGATCGATGTGTTCCAGGGCGTCGGACGGCACACCGGGCGCCAGTTCGCGCTGACGCTCAGTATTGTCATCTGATCTGTCGATTGTTTGCAGCATTGATACGCCTGAATTTCATCGTAAATATACAACTACAAGATGAAGAACCTGTAACCATAGGAGGCAGAAGTTTGAGTATGACGTAACTGTCTTTTGAACATGATCTGCACCTGATCCGTGAATACACGTGAAAGTCACGAGGAACCCGAACAGGCTCTGGATTAGCCGTGCCCCTTCAGCATCGCCTCGATCAGCTGTTGCACATGCAGCGCCTCGGCCGGGGTCGCCAGCTTGTGATCGTGCCCGCCGATCGCCTTGTCCAGCTCATCGAGCTGCGCCTTCAGGCTGACCGCACGGGGCTCGCCCGGCGGCTCGCCAACGTTGGTGAAGGGCCCGCCGTCCGATGCCGACAACATATAAAATTCCGACACCCGGTAGCTGCGCACCGTGCCTTTGACCGTCAGCTCCTGGCGGTCGGGCTGGGCGCCGCCGACCGAGCCAAAAACCGACACCGGCACACCGCCGGCTGTTTCCAGCCGCGCTGCCATATGCGTCTCGCACAACGCGCCGTCGGCCGGGTAGCCGGGCTGTGCCCAAATGAGCGACAGCGGTCCCAGCACGCGGGCAGCAAAGAACACGAAATGCGAAATGACCTCGCGGGTAAACCCGCCCTCGGCGGCAAACCGCAGCCAGTCGGCATCTGCCTGCCAGGCGCGCGGCCATTTCGGATAGGTGACGATGATATCGATGCCGCAAGGTGCACCCATATCCTCATCACCGGCAATCTGAGCCAGCGCCTCGCCGGCAGCCTGGGTAAAATTCACCGCCGCCGGCACACCGTCCGCCGCCAGCCGCTCAACCAGCTGACGGCTTTCACCGACATCAATCCCCAGCGGCTTTTCCAGAAACACCGCCTTGCCGGCAGCACTCGCGGTCAGCGCATAGGCCTTGCGCGGCACCGGCGGGCAGGCAAGGTAGATGAGTTCGGCCCCGGCAATCACCTCATCGGGCGAGCCGGCAATCTGCGCCTGCGGGCACAGCCCGGCCGCCGCCCGGCAGGCATTGGGCGAGGGGTCCCACAGCAAAACCGGCGCAAACGCTGCATGCAGCACCATATGCTCCAGCATCCGCCGGCCCATGATGCCAAGCCCGATGATCCCGGTCCGGTGTTGTTTGCTCATGTCTCGCTTCCGTATCTGGTCGGCACGCCGGCACAAAGCCTTTTTGAGCCGATTCAACTGTGGCGGAGAATGCTGTTGCCGGCATGCGCTATTTCACTGGTCAGGATGCAGCCGGTTGCACTGGAAGCCTGTGACAAGCAAAGGTATGACAAGAGTATCTTTAGACTTCGGCACAGGGACATTTTGACATGATCAACCAGGCGATCGACGACGTTATGGCGCTATTGCCGATTGAGGGCGCACCGGGCAAGGAAGCAGCCGTTGCCGCTTTCCTGCGCGAGCAGTTGATCGCCATTGGCGTGCCGGCCGGCAACATCTGCCACGACAATGCGCAAGAACAGAGCGAGTATGGCGGTGAGGTCGGCAATCTGATCGTTCAGATCGATGGCAATCGGCGAGAGCCGCGCCTCATGTTCAGCGCCCATATGGACACGGTCCCAGATGCCGTTGGCTGCCGGCCACGGCTGGAGCGCGATGCCGGGCGCATCGTCAATGAGGCGCCGGGCCGGGCGCTGGGCGGCGACAACCGCCTGTCGTGCGCCATCCTGCTGGCGCTTGCCCGCGAACTGGTTGCCCGCAACGGCGATCATGCACCGGTCACCCTGGTGTTCTTCATCCAGGAGGAGGTCGGTCTTGTCGGCGCGCGCGGACTTGATCTTGACAAGCTCGGCTCGCCCCTGCCGGCGATGTGCATCAATCTCGATGGCGGGCCGGTCCATGAGCTGGTCACCGCGGTGACCGGCACCCAGCGCTTTACCATCGACATCACCGGCATCCCGGCCCATGCCGGCCGGCCCGGCGGCGGCGTGTCGGCGGCGATCATCATGGCAACGGCGCTGGCGGAGATCCAGGGCAGTGGCTGGCACGGGCCGATACAAAAGAACGGCAAGGCCGGATCCGCCAACGTCGGCACCATAAACGGCGGCCAGGGCAGCAATGTCGTCATGCCGGCGTTGCACATTCTGGCCGAAGCGCGCTCGCACGATGCCGGGTTCCGTCAGCAGATCATCGCGGCCTGGAAGGACGCGTTCAGCCAGGCAGCCGCCGGCCTGAAAAATGACAACGGCGCCACCGGCGCCGTCAGTTTCGGCCCCGGCCCCGGCTATGAGGCGTTTGCCCTCAGCGATGACGAACCGGTCGTGAAGAACACAATTGCCGCTGCCAAACGCTGCGGCTTTGACATAACGCCGGTCTCCAACAACGGCGGCATGGACGCCAACCAGATCGTCGCCCACGGCATCCCCGCCGTCACCGTCGCCGTCGGCCAGCGCCGCGTCCACACGGCAGATGAATGGATCGACCTGGCCGACTTCGAGAAGGCCTGCCGACTGGTCGTCGACATGGGTACCCAACGAGCCGGCTAAGGTGTGCTAGGAAGATCAATTATGTTGAACACTGACCAATTGCAGGCTTTTGAGCACGACGGTTATCTGGTCGTCGAAGATGTCTTTGACGCTGCCGTGCTGGATGCTCTGAAGGCCGAGTACGCCGAGCTGCTTGATGAACTGTACGCCGGCTGGTTCAGGCGAGGCCTGGTCACCGCCCCGCCAGACGGGCTCGGCTTCTTTGACAAGCTCCTCAATGCCTACCGCGCCGGGTGCGACTGGTTCCAGCCGTTCGATATCTCACTGCCGGGTGACCGCATCCACGCCGATACGCCGATGCACTTCGGCCCGGCGGTGTTCGATTTCGTCACCCATCCGCGCCTGCTCGATCTGGTGGAAGACCTGATCGGCCCGGAGATCACCTCCAACCCGATCCAGCATATCCGCATCAAGCCGCCGGCGGCTGACCTTTATGCCGATGAGATCCGTGCTCACATCACCTCGACCGACTGGCACCAGGACCGCGGCGTGGCGCTGGAAGAGGCCGACAACACCGACATGGTGACGGTGTGGTGTGCGATCACCGATGCCACGGTTGCGAACGGTTGCCTGCAGGTTATCCCGCGGGCTCACAACGACGGCATGAAGACGCATTGCCCGCGCACCCAGACCGCCATTGCCGACAACCAGATCGATGTCGGCAAGGCCAAACCACTGCCGGTCAGATCTGGCGGTGTCGTCTTCTTCCATCCGTTGACGCCGCATTCCTCGCTGGTCAATCAGACAGACGGTTTTCGCTGGTCGTTCGATCTGCGCTTCAACGTCACCGGTCAGCCGACCGGCCGGGCGCACTTCCCCGAGTTCATCGCCCGCAGCCGCGCCCATCCTGAAAG
>JABDJG010000290.1 GCA_013002595.1 Hyphomicrobiales bacterium
GCTCAGTACCTCTAAGGGGGTCTTGGGTGCTTTCCGCAAGGGCCTCGCCGAGGCGGGCTTCATCGACGGCGAAAGCGTGATGATCGAGCTCCGGCAGGGCGACGGCAAGGTTGAGCGATTGCCGGCGCTGGCGGATGATCTCGTCCAGAAAGAGGTCGCAGCGATCATGGCCGGGTCACCACCTGCTGCACTCGCTGCTCAACGCGCGACCCAAACCATTCCGATCGTGTTCACATCTGGCGCGGACCCCATGAAAATCGGCCTCGTTAAGAGCTTCAATCGGCCGGGTGGCAACGTCACTGGATTCCATATCCAATACAGCCAACTGGTGGGAAAGAGATTGGCGCTGCTGCATGAGATGGTTCCACAAGCTGAGCGGATCGCCGTGCTGGTCAATCCGGACAATCCCTCGGCCGCTGAGCCGACGGTGCGAAACGCAACCGAGACCGCCGGCACATTGGGCCTCGACGTCCAGGTCTTCAACGCCAAATCCATCGAGGAAGTCGACGCCGCGTTTGCGGCTCTCGTGGCCTGGCGCGCCGGCGGACTATTGGTTGGTCCCGATCCATTTTTCTACCAGCGGGGGGCGCAGTTCATAGCCCTGGCTGCGCGCCATGCGCTTCCAACTTCAGGCTTTGACCGCGGCCTTATCGAGGCAGGCGGCCTGATGAGCTACGGACCCGATGTCCTGGATGTGTATCGCCGGTCAGGCGGCTATGTCGGCCGCATCCTCAAGGGCGAGAGGCCCGCCGATATGCCGGTCCAGCAGCCGACCAAATTCGAGTATGTAATTAACCTCAAGACAGCCAAGGCGCTCGGGATTACTCTTTCAGCCACGACACTTGCCCGCGCCGACGACGTGATCGAATAGGAAAAAGAATGAGAAGAAGAGAGTTTATTGCCCTGGCCGGTGGCGCCGCTGCTGCCTGGCCGCTCACCGCGAACGCCCAACAGTCGGCAATGCCGGTTGTCGGCTTTCTTGTACCTATTCCGTTGAAACCCATTAGCAACAATTTAGCTGGTTTCCGCAAGGGCCTCGGCGAGGCGGGCTTCGTCGAGGGCAAAAGCGTGATGTTAGAGCTCCGCCCAGGCGGAGGGGACCAGTCACTGCAGGAGCGGGCGGACGATCTCGTCCGGCTAGGGGTCACGGTGATCATGGCAGGGGCACCACCGGCGGCACTCGCCGCCAAGCGCGCGACGCAAACCATTCCGATCGTGTTCACATCAGGCGCAGACCCGGTGAAAATCGACCTCGTTAAGAGCTTCAACAGACCTGGTGGCAACGCCACGGGGTTCCATATCCAATTCAGCGAACTGGTCGGAAAACGATTGTCGTTGCTGCATGAGATGGTTCCACAAGCTGAGCGCATCGCCGTGCTGGTTAATCCGGCTCATCCATCGGACGCGAACGCGACGGTGCAAAACGCGACCGAGGCCGCCGGCGCCCTGGGCGTCGATGTCCAGGTCTTCAACGCCGGAACCAGCGGCGAGATCGACGCCGCGTTCACGAATCTCATGGCCTGGCGCGCCGGCGCCGTACTGATAGGTCCCGACCCGTCATTTTTCCGCAAGAACGCGCAGATCGTGTCCCTGGCAGCGCGTCATGTTATTCCAACCTCATACGTTGTGGGCGGCCACGTCAAGGCTGGCGGCCTGATGAGCTACGGACCCGACCTCGCGGACATGTATCGCCGGGCAGGCCTCTATGTCGGCCGCATCCTCAACGGCGAGAAGCCCGCCGATCTGCCGGTCCAGCAACCGACCAAATACGAACTGATCATCAACCTCAAGACAGCAGATGCGCTTGGTCTCACCATTCCGGCAACCACACTTGCCCGCGCCGACGAGGTGATCGAGTGAGACGGCGCGAGTTCATATCCCTCATCGGCGGCTCGGCAATTGCGTTGTGGCCAACCCAGGTGTCTGCTCAGCAGAACCTGCGGCGCGTTGCGGTGCTTGATTGGGTGTCGGAGGCGGGCGCTGCCCGGCTTGAACCGTTTAAAAAAGGCCTTCGCGATGAAGGTCTGATTGACGGCCTAAATATCGCCGTAACCTATCATTTCGCGCGCGGAAACGCCAAGCGCGCTGACGCGCTCGCGGCAGAGATCGTGCGGGAGAACGTCGATGTTATCGTTGCATTTGCCACGCCCGCCGCGCATGCGGCCAAGCGCGCCACCGAATCAATTCCCATTGTTTTTGGCGCTGCTGACCCGCTGGGAACGGGCCTCGTTTCGAACCTGGCCCGACCGGGTGGCAACCTGACCGGCACTTCGGCCATGCTTCCTGACCTGGAGGCCAAGCGCCTCGAACTGCTTGGCCAGCTCATCCCCGGACTGAAGCGGGTGGCCTATATCGCCTCCACCGTCGACCCGGCTGCCGTGGGCTTTGTGCGCCAGGCCGAGGAGGCAGCAGCGCGCGCCGGCATTGGCGTCGCGACGTTCCGCATCGCCGGGGCCGACCAGGTTGACGGCGCGCTCGCAGACGCTGTGCGCGGTGGCGCGCAGGCTGTGATCATCCAGACGCTGTTCACGCTCGACACCAAGACGGCAAAGCAGACAGCACTTCTAACGGCGCGTCACCGCTTGCCGGCGATCGGTACATTCGCAACGTTTGCCCAGGCTGGCGGCTTGATCTCTTTCGGGCCTCCCCCGGAGTTCGTTCGCCAGCGCGCTGCACAGTTCGTCGCGCGTATCCTGGCCGGCACGCCGCCCGGAGAGCTGGCCGTCGAGCAACCAACGGCATTCCGGCTTGTGCTGAACCAGAAAACAGCGCGCGAGCTGGGGATCAACATTCCCGTCCTCACCCTAGCCCGCGCAGACGAGGTAATTGAATGACGGCGGGCACCGGGCCTTCAGATAATTCCACCGGGGCTGGCGTCGAGCGCCGCACGCTTTCACTTGCCCAGAAATTTGCCGTTGCCTTCCTCGGTCTCGTCACTGCTGTTTTACTGATCAATGGCGCGATCGACATGTTCATCACTTATCGAGACGCGCGGCTACAGGCGGTCCAGGTGCAACAGGAAAAGGCAAAAGCAGCAGCTGAGCGCGTCGTCGGCTTTGTCTCCGAGATCGAGCGCCAACTTGGCTGGACGACCAAGGCGGAATGGGGCCGCCTCAGCGCCGATCAGCGGCGCTACGATTTCATCCGCCTTCTGCGACAGGAGCCGGCGATCACCGAGCTGGTTTATATCGACCGCTCGGGCCGCGAGCAGCTGAAAATGTCGCGGCTTGAGCCCGATGTGGTCGGCTCGAACACCGACTTGTCTGGCGATCCGCGCTTCGTTGCCAGCATTCGCGACAAGATCTACTACGGTCCGGTCACATTCCGCCGTGGTTCGGAACCCTACATGACGATCGGCATGGCCCATGCCGGGCGCAAGCCGGGTGCAACCATCGCCAATGTCAATCTCAAGCTCGCCTGGGACGTGATCACGGCTATCAGGGTCGGCAAGACGGGCTATGCTTTCATCACCGACCCGAAGGGCCGGCTGCTTGCCCATCCGGACATGAATCTGGTGTTGCGCAACACCGATCTGTCAACGCGGCCACAGGTGGCTGCAGCGCTTGACGCCAGCCTGGGCGC
Source organism: Hyphomicrobiales bacterium (assembly GCA_013002595.1). Classification (GTDB taxonomy): domain Bacteria; phylum Pseudomonadota; class Alphaproteobacteria; order Rhizobiales; family Aestuariivirgaceae; genus JABDJG01. The sequence continues at coordinate 3,583 of JABDJG010000290.1, forward strand.
CCAACCTTCAGTCAAAGGTATCGGGGTAGACGGCCAGGAGGTGCTGTCGGCCTATGCCAATGTTCCCAAGGTCGGCTGGAACGTCTTTGTGGAATTGCCGGCGGCTGAAGCCATGGGGCCTGTCTGGGCGGCGATTTATCAGACGCTTGGCCTGCTTGCGCTCGGCGTGATCCTGGCCGGCGGCGCCGGCACGCTGCTGGCACGGCGCATGGTCGTTCCGATCACCGAATTACAGGCCGGTGCACAAAAATTCGGCGAGGGCGATCTGACCCAGCGCATCGCGGTCCGCAGCGGCGATGAGATCGGCGCACTTGCCTCGCGGTTCAACACCATGGCCAGCAGTATCCAGGAATCGCAAGGAACGCTGGAGCGAAGGGTCATAGAGCGCACCGCCGACCTGAACGAGTCGTTGGAGCAGCAGACCGCAACGGCCGAGGTACTCAAGGTCATCAGCCAGTCAGCCTTCGATCTGCAGCCTGTGTTCGACACCTTGGCCGAGAACGCGGTTAGGCTGTGCGAGGCCGAGAGAGCTTTGATTTTCCGATTCGATGGCGAGGTCCTCCGGGTGGCAGCGACCCACAACGTTGGCCCTGAGCTCAGGGAGTTTGTAGATCGAAACCCGATCGTCCCAGGACGGCAGGCCGTCTCAGGGCGTGCTGCTCTGGAGCGGCGAACAGTGCACGTTCCCGATATTCAGGCAGATCCCGAATATAACTACGCCGTGCGGGATGCGGACCCCATCCGGACGATTCTCGCGGTCCCGATGCTCAAAGGGGACGAGCTGGTGGGCACCATCACGACCTACAAACTAGAGGCCAAACCGTTCACCGAGAAGCAGATCGCGCTCGTTGAGACCTTCGCCGACCAGGCGGTGATCGCGATCGAGAACGCGCGGCTGTTCAACGAGACTCAGGAGGCGCTGGAGCAGCAGACGGCGACGTCCGAAGTGCTGGGCGTCATCTCCCGTTCGCCAGATGATGTTCAACCGGTGTTCGACACCATCGCATCCACTGCCGGCCGTCTGTGCAATGCCGACTCGGCGATTGTGTTCAGGCTTCGGGACGGCAAGTGCCATCCGATAGCCAATGCCGATGCCGACCCCGCGAATGTTGACTACCTTGCCGCCAATCCCATTGTTGTGGACCGGGATACGCCGACCGGACGTGCCGTGGCCGATCGCGAGGTCATTCATCTCCCCGACATATTCAACCAAGGCGACTTCCAGCAGGCCAAGAATCTCAGCAAGGTCACTGGCGCGCGCGCTCTATTGTCGGTGCCACTTTTGCGAAAAGAATCCCCTCTGGGTGTTATCACCGTAACGAGAAACGTTGAGGGATCGTTCGCCCCCCGCCAGATCGCGCTGCTCAAGACCTTCGCCGACCAGGCGGTGATTGCGATCGAGAACGTACGGTTGTTCAACGAGACCAAGGAGTCGCTGGAGCAGCAGAAGGCATCGGCGGAAATCCTCAGTGTCATCAGCAGTTCCGTTGCCGACACCCAACCGGTTTTTGAGAAAATCCTGGAGAGCTGTAAGCTTTTGTTCGGTGGCGAGGAGCTGGATGTACTGCTCGTCGATGAGCAAGGCATGTTGCAGGTTGCTGCCTATATGGGCAATTTTCGTGATGCCTTGATGGCGGGGTTCCCGGCGCCGTGGGAAATCACGCCAGCTGGAGTCGCCATTCGCGAGCGGCGCGTCGCGAACTATTCCGACGTGCATAATAATCCGGATACGCCGCCGGTCCTGCGTGAGTTGGGAAAGATTACCGGTTATCACTCAGTCGCCTTCGCGCCCATGGTGTGGGAAGGCCGCGGCATCGGCGTCATCGGTGTGGCCCGCGCACGCGGCCCCTTCTCCGATAAAGAACTGACGATCATGCAAGGCTTTGCCGACCAGGCCGTAATTGCAATTCAGAACGCGAAGCTGTTCAACGAGACGCAGGAGGCGCTGGAGCAGCAGACGGCGACGGCCGAAGTTCTCAAGGTCATCAGCCGCTCTCAATCGTCGCTGCAGCCCGTTCTCGACGTGATTGTAGAGATCGCGGCACGACTGTGCCAGGCGGAAGGCACTTTTGTCTGGAGACTCAAAGGCAAGGTATTTCAACTGGCTGCAATGAGTAACATCGATGCGGAACTCGCTAGGTTCGCCAGAGAGAATCCTCCGGCCCTGGCTCGCAATACAGGGGCCGGTCGCGCGATATTGGAAAAACGGACAATTCACATTCCGGATGTCCGGGAAGACGACGAGTACGACTGGCATGGTGAAAAAGGCCAGGACGTTGGTAAATTTAGAGCACTGTTGGCTGTGCCATTATTGCGCGACGAAAAACCGTTTGGCGTCTTTGCGCTCTTGCGCAGCGATGCCCGGCCTTTTTCCGACAAGGAGATCGAACTCGTCACGACGTTTGCCGATCAGGCGGTGATCGCCATCGAGAATACGAGGTTGTTCAAGGAAACCCAGGAGGCACGCGCGGCTGCCGAAGCCGCAAACGAGGCCAAGAGCTCGTTCCTGGCGACCATGAGCCACGAAATCCGCACGCCGATGAATGCCGTCATCGGCATGAGCGGGCTGCTGCTCGACACACCGCTCGATGATGAGCAGCGCGATTTTGCCGGCACTATCCGTGACAGTGGTGATGCGCTGTTGAGCATTATCAACGACATCCTCGATTTCTCCAAGATTGAAGCCGGACACATGGACATCGAGATGCACCCGTTCGATCTTCGCGACTGTGTCGAGTCGGCGCTCGATCTCATCAGCGCACGCGCTGGCGAAAAGCAACTCGACCTTGCCTATGTGTTCGAGGGCGACCTACCGGCTGCCATCAGCGGCGATCTCACGCGTTTGCGCCAGATCCTGCTCAACCTCCTGTCCAATGCGGTCAAATTCACTGAAACTGGCGAAGTGGTTTTGACGGTTTCATCTAAACCACTACCGCGCGGCAAGAAGCAATTGACCTTTGCGGTGCGTGACACCGGCATTGGCCTGACAAAGAAGGGAACGGGCCGCCTGTTTCAGTCGTTCAGCCAGGCGGATTCCTCGACCACCCGCAAATACGGCGGCACTGGCCTTGGTCTTGCTATCTCCAAACGGCTTGCTGAACTGATGGGAGGAACCATCACCGTTAAGAGCGCCGGCCGCAGCAAGGGCTCCACATTCTGCTGCACGATCCAGGCGGACGAGGCTGACCTACCAGAACCACGCGCCCGCAATCTGCTTGGCGTACAGCTCGAACTGGAAGGTAAGCGTGTGTTGATTGTCGACGACAACGCCACCAATCGACGTATTCTTGAATTGCAAACGGCTAAATGGGGCATGGTCGCCAAAGAGACCGAATTCCCCAAGGAGGCATTGCGTTGGCTCAAGTCTGGCGAGAAGTTCGACCTGGCAATCCTCGACATGCACATGCCCAAGATGGATGGATTGCAGCTGGCTAAAGGAATACGTAAGCTCAATTCGCAACTTCCGCTGGTGCTGTTCTCATCGCTCGGCCGGCGCGAGGAGGAGGACCACGAGGGCATTTTCGATGCATATTTGGCAAAACCGCTCCACCAATCGCATCTGTTCGACACGCTGGTTGGCCTGTTGGCGCGCGAAGTTGTCTCCAAGACAGCAGCACCAAAGGTGGCGGCGCCACAAACCGATCCCGAGATGGCCACGCGTCACCCCTTACGCATCCTGCTAGCGGAAGATAACGTGGTGAACCAGAAGCTGGCGCTCAGGCTGTTGCAGAAGATGGGCTATCGCGCCGATCTGGCCAGCAACGGCCTTGAGGCGATCGAAAGTGTCGAGCGCCAAATTTATGACGTTGTGCTTATGGATGTGCAGATGCCCGAGATGGATGGCCTTGAATCGTCGCGGCAGATAACAGCGGCAAAGCCACCCGGCGAGCGCCCGCGTATTGTGGCCATGACAGCCAATGCCATGCAAGGCGACCGCGAAACCTGTCTGGCAGCAGGCATGGACGACTACATTGCAAAACCAATCCGGGTCGATCAGCTGGTCGAGGCCTTGATGCTTGTACCGCAGCGTTAAAAGAACCCGTTAGAAGAAAGAGCCCGCGATGACCGAAAACCAGATCGATCTCACTGTGTATTCAGAGCTACAGGAAACGACCGGGTCTGACTTCGTCCTGGAACTGGTCGACACATTTCTTGAAGAGGCGCCCGGCATGCTGTCTGATCTGCGCGAAGCGCGTGCTGACGGCGATGCCGATCGATTTCGGCAAGCAGCGCACTCGCTCAAGTCCAACGCTAATATATTTGGTGCCGTAGCGCTAGCGGCTGAGGCGCGACAGCTGGAGCTCGAAGGCCTCAATTGCGATCCTGCAAGCGATGAGGCGGCCATGACGGAGCTGGAGGCAACGTTCGCCTCTGCCGCTGCCGCGCTGAAGACCCTACGCAATGATTGACTACGGGCGCCACCTGCTGATCGTCGATGATAACAAGGTCAATCGCCT
>JABDJG010000292.1 GCA_013002595.1 Hyphomicrobiales bacterium
GGTCCACAGCATTCGCATTGCCAGTTCGACAGCCGGCTTCAGCCCCTTTGAGGTGTTCATGATGATCGTGCTGCCGCTGGTGGTGGCAGTGTTCCTGTTCTGGTATGCAATGCGGGCCGCACGCAAGGGCTGGATCGGTTAACCAGCCCCAACGCCGCCGGCGATTTCAATCAATGCGCCTGCCGGCGTTCTGCCAGTATGCGTGCCGCCCGCTCGCCGTAAATGCGGATGTTGATTTCATCGCTGGCAATGCGGTCCGGCTGCTCATCGTAGGTGAAGATCGCGGTGATGCGCGGGCGCTCGCCTTCGATCCGGGTCACGCCATGTAGCGAATATTCGCCGCGGAACAAGGTCAGCGTGCCGGCCCCGCGGGCAAACGTTCGTGCGTGTGTCATGTCGCCGGCAAGGAACCCGTCAACGGTTTTCCGGTTCTCGCCATCGCGGCTGCGGGCGTTCGGGATGAACGTGAACTCCCCGCCCTTGTCGGCCGCCTGCAGCAGCAGGGTAACGGTGCATTCGTTGTAGTCGTAATGCCAGCCGTGCCAGCTGCCGGGCTGCAGCGCGACGATATTGAGCGCCTGAAATTCATCCGCATAACGATACAGCTCGCCCTTGCCCTGCACGCGGCGGATGAAGTCGGTCAGCGTGTCCGACCGGTAGAGCCGCTGGATCAGCGTCTCGGCCGGTATCTGGTCATCGGCCAGTTGCAGCGCTCGATGGGTGTATTCGCGCCGCCTCGGATCGCCTGCGGGAACCGAGGCATCGACCTTGCCGCCATAGATCGTGCGCTTGATCGTCAGGTGTTCAGCGCCGGGCAGCAGCTCGCCGGCCTCTGCAACCAGCGCGCTGAGCGCATCTGGCCGGATGAACCGGTCAAGATTGCACCAGCCCTGCGCGTCCATCTGCGCCCGACAGTCGCGCACAAATTCAGCGCCTTTGCCGGTCTCAAGATCGTCGATCGGATAGCGCTCCAGATCGATCAGGTCGAGAATTTCGCGAGGGTTCCGAAATGAAGAACGCCGTCCCATCCACGCGTCTCCTGTGCCGCCGCCACGATCAAACATCAATCGCATGATGTTTCGTCGGCGAAACCAATACGAAGATGATCATCAGCGTAACCCAAGATTGCACTGCTTTGAAGCGGTGTAACACGGCAATTGCGGTCCCACGATTGCGGTCACCCTATACCGACAAAATCGCCTCGAAATACTTGCGTAAGGTCAAGTTTTACTGCACCTTGACAGGGCAGGGGACCATTTGAGGAAAATTGGTCATGGCCCATTGTTTCGTCGGACTGCCGAAAACTCAAGCCGGCAAGATTTCCAAGACATCGCTCTACAGGAAAAAGGCCAATGGCGAGATGGAGACCTTTCGCCATGTCCTGTGGGGCGACTGGCTGGAGCTGGCCCCGGAAGACCCGCTAGATCCGACACCCGACGGCTGGGTGAAGATCATCTGGAAGCCGAACTCCGACAACCCGGAAACCGCCTACCTGAAGGAAGCCCACAAGGCCGACAGCCGGCCGCTGGAGATCATCTTCGTCGATGTCGGCCAGGGCGATGGCGCGGTCATGATCACGCCCGAGCCCGATGACAGCGAGGCTGTCCTGGTCATCGATGCCGGCAAGCATGACCACATGCTGGAATTCCTGCACGCGCGCTTCCACACGGTCAGGGACGACTTCCAGTTCACCGCCGCCGTCATCACCCACCCGGATGAAGACCACTATGGTGGTTTCAGGGACATATTCGAGGCGCCGCGGATCGGTTTCGACACGGTCTATCAAAGCGGCCTCGTCGAGCGCCCGGCTGGCGACAAGTTCGCAAAGCTTGGCGGGCTCACCACCGATCCTGCCACCGGCATTTTGTACATCCAGACGCTCGCCACCAAGCGGGACGATATCGAGGCGGACTTTTCCGACGACACTGTCTTTGGCCAGACCAGGTTCCCACCGGTGATGTTTGCCGCCCTCAACAACGCCAAGGTGAAGGACTTTGCCATGCTGTCC
>JABDJG010000314.1 GCA_013002595.1 Hyphomicrobiales bacterium
GGTCCAAGGTGCTGTCATAGTCGACCTCAATTGCGCCGCAGTGGCATTGGCCTTTGTAAGTTGTCATCTAACGCTCCGCGTCCTCCGCGCCGTCATACATTGCCTCGTTCTGGCTGTTGAGGATGCGGTTGTGCCATGAAAGAGCATCTTTGCTGAGGTCTTCCTTGGGCCAGGGGACGTGGACAAAATTACCATATCTGTCCTCACCGCGCACCAGAATGCCGAAATCCTGGCTGGCGACGGTCTGGCGGACGTGCGGGGCGATGAAATTGATGGCAAAGCCGATGCGGCGTTCATCTGAGTGGTTGGGGGCTGAGGCATGCAGCAGCTTGCCGTGGTGGAACGAGGCCTGGCCCGGTGCAAGCTCGACCTGGACGGTGTCGTTCTCGTTGATCTCAACGGCAGCCTCCTGGCCGCGGGTGAGGAAGTTGTCGTTGGCGAAAGTGTCGTTGTGCTCAACCATCGCGCCCTTGTGTGATCCGGGCACAAAGCGCATGCAGCCGTTGGCAACGGTGACCGGGCTCAGCGCCAGCCAGGCGCTGACCTGGCCGTCGGTATCATCGAGCCCCCAATAGCGCATGTCCTGGTGCCAGCTGACATAGCTGTCGGTGTGCGGTTCCTTGGTGAAGAAGGTGCCGCCCCAGACCAGAATGTCGGGGCCGATGATCTGCTCGACGATATCCAAAAGGGCAGGGTGGCGGACCAGTTCGGCGGCGAATTTGAAGATCACCTGCGGGTAGTTGAGCTGGCCCTTGTTGCCGACCCTGGAGCCGGCGATGCGCGCTTCCAGGGTTTCCAGTTGGCTACGGTAATGGGCTGCCTCATCGCGTGAGAGGATATCCACTGGAAAGCAATAACCGTCTTCATGATAGCGTTCGGCAAGCGGCGTTCTGGCGGGTGCTGTGGTCTGGGCTTTGAGCATGTCGGCGGGCTTTCGTGGATTTCCGGCGTTTGGGCGCATTGAATTCCAGGATTCAGGGGCCGTCAATCGGCGTCTATTGCCATTACCTTTAAGCTCAGCTTAAGCTCAGCTTCCTGGAGCTCAAGCTTTAAGTTCAGCTTATGCTCGTTTTTGGCAGAAAACAGTTGCCCTATCACCGAATTCCATCGCTGAACTGGTTGCGTGTCTTTGAAGCGGCGGCGCGCATGGAAAGCTTTTCCGGCGCATCACGCGTTCTCAACATGAGCCCGGCGGCCGTCAGCCAGCAGGTAAAAGCGCTGGAAACCCATCTGAAGACGCAATTGTTCGAGCGCGGCGCACGCCAGGTGCGCCTGACCGATCAAGGCGTTGCGTTCCTGCCCGTGGTGCGCCAGTCGCTGATGTCGGTGGAGACAACGGCAGCCTCGCTGTTCGGCCATGCCAAGGGGGCATCGGTGACCATCGAGGCAACGCTGATCTTTGCTACCTCATGGCTGACGCAGCACCTGCCGGCCTTTGCCGATCAGCATCCGGACATCCTGGTCCATGTATCGGGCGGTTATTACGACACCGATATCAACCGCGAGGGACCGGATCTGCATGTCGCGTTCGGTGCGCCGCGGACCTGGGGCGAGAGTGATCATCTGTTCGGCGAGACGATATATCCGGTTGCAGCGCCGCAGATCGCTCGGCAGATCAGTTCGGCCAACGACATCCTCGATCACCGGCTGATCGAAATCTCGACCCACCGCACGAGCTGGCTGCGCTGGTTCGAGGCCGCCGATGCGCGCGAACTGGCCGATGCCAGATTCAGTTTTGTCGATGCCAGCGATATTGCGTTGTCGATGGCCGCAGCCGGCTACGGCATCGCGCTGGCGCGCTCACCGGCAACCAATGCCAGGGTCAGGCAGCTCGGTCTGGTGCGCTGCCTGGCCGGCATCGAGGTGACAAGCGGCGAGGCCTATCATCTCGTCTACCGGTCGAAAGAATCGCTGTCGCCGGCTGCAAAACTGCTGCGGGCCTGGCTGCTGGAGGCGAGCGCGGCGGAAAGATGAGGGACGGTTGCTGCTGCCCGAGCGAGACGCGGTCAGTCGCGCCTGTTCAGTACCATGTCGATATTCACGCCGACGGCTTTTTCAGATGGCGCGGCGTGCGCGTGGGCCTCGATCTGTTTCAGGCCGTTGCGGAATTCGATATACGCAGATTTAACGTTATCCCTGCAAGGGTGGTTGCTCCGGGGCGATAGTTGTTGCCAGCCACGGCTAAGGGGACCAGATGGGCGCAAATGCAACCTATATGCCACAGCGCTGGCTGCGCTGGCGGCTGTGGCTGTCGATAGCCTTTGTCGGCATCTGGCTGGCCTCGGCAATATCTCCGTTGCACTTTGCCGACTGGCTGCTGGAAAATGTCCTGACGGTCGTGTTTGCGATCGTCTTTGTCGCGACTTGGCGCAGGTTCTGTTTCTCGCCGGCGACCCACGTCATGATCTTCGTGTTCATGTCGCTGCATGCGCTGGGCTCGCACTACACCTATGCCGAGGTGCCGTATGACCAATGGTGGCAAAGCCTGACCGGCTGGAGCCTGAATGAGGCGCTTGGATTTGAGCGCAACCACTATGACCGGCTGGTGCATTTCTGCTACGGGCTTCTGCTCGCCTATCCAATGCGTGAAATGCTGGTCAGGTGGGTGGGGCTTCGCGGTTTCTGGAGCTATTTCATCCCGCTCGATCTGACCATGTCGACATCGATGATCTATGAGTTGATCGAATGGGGGGCGGCCGAAGTGTTCGGCGGCGAGTTGGGCCAGGCCTACCTCGGCACGCAAGGCGATGTCTGGGATGCGCACAAGGACATGGCGCTGGCCAGCCTTGGCGCGCTCATCACCACGCTGATCGCAAGGGCCCTGCGCGATCACATTCTGGAAGTGTGGGCCGAGGCACGGCCCGGCGCCGATTGAACGCGATACGCCTGAACCTCAACACACCCTAAAGAATTCCCGCCTCGGCATCTTCTACGGATATGCCGAGCCGGTCCATGCCTTCTTCCAGGTAGTCGGCAAGGAGCGGCACGCCGAGCAGGTAATCCTGTGCCGTGTTGACCCGTTCGGCCCGCGCTGTCGCCTTGGCCTCATCAAGTTCTTCAGGCTCAAAGGTTCCGCGGCCGATCCAGGTCAATGCGACGAGGCTGACCTGTTCATCGACATTGAGTTCGCCGATGAATGCCTTCAGCTCGGCTTCAGTAGCATCGCCCTTGCGGTCCTCGAGGATCGAATCTGAGTCTTCTTCGTCACCGGGCTGGTCCCAGGGGGTCACTTTTGCGTCCATTTCCCGGGCCCTCACCACGATATGGGCAACTTTTTCTGGTGAGATGTCGAGCATGTGCTGGAGCCTTTCCGAGTGTTCTGCAAGGAGGATCGCACCAGCTCTGACAAAGTGCCTTGATCCAGATCATGACCTGGCCGGCACAAATCTGTTTTGATGTCACAAATCGAGCTCTAGAGGAGGCCTCAATGACCAAGAAATCCGAAACCATCGTGCCACAGGCCGATGACGTTCAAGACATGATCGAAGTGAACCGGGATGCGATGCAAACGGCGTTGAAATCCTACAATGCCTGGCTCAACAATGCCTGTCAGGTGCAAACTGAAATCCTCGGCTTCATCACCAAGCGGGTGCGTGAGGACCTGGAGATGCCGAAGCGGTTCAGCGAGTGCACAAGCCCGACCGAGGTCGTTGAACATCAGGTGTCCTTTGCGCAAAAGATGTTCACCGACTATGCCGATGAAAGCGTGAGAATCATGGCGCTGATGTCTGATCCCAAGGATGAAAGCGGCCGGCCGCCAACGCAATAAACCAACGGTGCTGAAGCGGCTCCAGTTATGTTGATTTGGCCAGCTGCGTATTTGCTTTGATAGTCCCTTGCCGAAAGGGCGAGGTGCAGCAATGAAACATGATGCGCTCGGGATGTTGATCTTGCGCGTCGGGCTCGCCTGGTTCTTGTTCGTGTGGCGGTGAACAAACTGCTGGCGCCGGCGCTATACGCCAAGATATGGGAATACTTTCATGGCATCGACATCGGCGCCACGGCGCCCTATGTGAAGGGCGTTGTGCAGATTGTGCTGTGCATGATGATCGCCGCCGGCCTATGGCGTGTCTTCAGCTATGCGGCCGGGTTCTTCATGCATGCGGTGACGCTCGTCGTCATCCTGCCGGCACTGGCTGAGCCTGACAGGTCTACACCAATGGCTGCCTAAATCGACCGGTGCCTAGAGCGAAGGGTAGGCTCGACCAATTGGCTTGCTTGGAGCGCAATCCGCGGCTCAAACACCAAACGGCTTCGCTTGGACGATGTGGCCGTTCACCGGCGGCGCATTTCACGCATGACGGCTTCGATGTCGCCATCGTGCTTTTTCATTTTGCCGTTGATATTATCGCGCAGCAATTGACCGAGCCACAGGCTTTGTACGTTCACATCGATGATGCGGTTGCCCCGGAACCGCCAGATCACCGGCTTGTA
>JABDJG010000354.1 GCA_013002595.1 Hyphomicrobiales bacterium
ATCGACCTCGAAAGTGTCAGCGCGACGCTGCAGGACTAATTTGACGTGGTCCCCGCCATATTTGAACCTGCGGTACCTTGGCGTCCGGGTTCACTTGTTTGGAGATTTGCAGCAACTGAGACTTCAATTCGCTGCGGCTGTGGTCTATAAACCGAGTTCATGACCGATGACTTAGCGGACAAAGCGAACGCGCTGTTTCACCGTGAACAAGCGCTCGAGTTCCTCGGTTATAACTTGGGCGCCCTGGGCTCACGACGGCTTCACCCCTGAAGGCCACCATAGGCGTGAAGGGGATTTGTGACCCACTCCGGAAGTTCGGCTTAGCCAAGTTCACTTGATGGCATCCTGGTCGATCTGTGCATTAACAACCAGTCGGGATGGCAGCGCAGCACGAATGCAGGGCTGTTCCAAAAAATGCTGCCTGGCGCGCTGGTTCCTCGCCGCAATGGATCGGGGGTCAAGGGGATCCGCCAGTTGGTGAAAGGCATGCCTGAACTTAAGGATTGTGAATAAGAATTGAAACTAAGACTGGTCAAGCATGGTGTTCACTCGCTTCGCTGGAGCTACTCATAGCACGCGTGAGCCAACGCCTATGGGAAATGCGACGATCAGTTGAGTTTCCAGCCATTCCCGGCAGAAAAACCAAAAACACTCTTGCAATGCGATGATTACGTTGCGACCATACGGCAACCGACCTCGCGGGGGTGGGTATCCACGCGAAGGCCGGACTGTCTAGACAACAGGGAGGTCACGCCGATGGGCATGCGAACATTCACTGGTGTTTTGGCTGTTGCAGGCGTGCTCAGTTTGCCGTCGGTCAATCAGGCGGTAGCGCAGGATGGTGCAACCCTCATCAATGCGCGCTGCGGCGCCTGTCACGAGGAACGCGCCGATGGCACGCGCAACCGCATTTCGGATGCCCGCAAGACGCCTGAAGCCTGGGGCATGACCCTCACCCGGATGACAAACATCCATGGCGTGAAACTGACCGGCGACGAGCACCGCACATTGGTGGCCTATCTGTCGGATACCCAGGGGCTGGCGCCGTCGGAGTCGAAAGGTTACCGGTACGTGCTTGAAAAGACGCCCGGCGTGACCGATGTCGGTCCAACCGACAGCCTTACCCAGTTCTGCGGCCGTTGCCACACCTTTGCCCGCGTTGCATTGCAGCGCCGGACTAAGGAAGACTGGCTGAAGCTGGTGCATTTCCATCTTGGTCAGTTCCCGACCACTGAATATCAGGCGCTGGGCCGCGACCGCGACTGGTGGGGTGGCGCCTCGACAACGGTTGTTGACGAACTCGCCAAGCTCCTGCCGCTGCAGAGCGAAGCCTGGGCCGACTGGAGGGGTAAGCCGGCGCCTGATCTTTCCGGCGGCTGGCGCTTTACCGGTCATCGGCCGGGGGCTGGCGATTATGCCGGCCTGGCCACGCTGACGGCCAACGGCAAGGGCGGTTATGACATCAGCACAAAGGCCACTTATGCCGATGGCAATGTCGAAGAGGCAACCGGCGGTGTGGTGGTGTATTCGGGCCATGAGTTCCGGGCCAGCCTGAAAGGCAAGAACGGCGCTTCGATGCGCGTAGTGATGTCGACAGGCGGGAATGCTGACACACTCACCGGGCGCTGGTTCGTGCGCGACAATGACGTAATTGGCGGCACCATCAATTCTGTCCGCCAGGGCAGCGAGGCGCGCATACTCGCAGTGCAGCCGGCCTACATCAAACATGGACAAACCGCCAAGGTCACCATCCATGGCACGGGCCTTGCCGGCGATGTCTCGCTTGGCAGCAATTTGAAATTCAGTGAAGTCAGCCGCTCCGCCGACAGCATTACGCTGGAGGTCACCGCTGATGCCGGCGCCGCGACAGGTGCGCGTGACGTTGCCGTTGGCGGCACTTCACTGGCCGGGGCGCTTGTCGTCTATGACAAGGTCGACAGCGTCAAGGTCGTGCCCGACACAACCATTGCCCGTGTCGGTGGCAATGGCGGTCCGATTGCACCGGTGCCGGCGCAGTTCGAGGCAGTTGGCTATATGGCAGGTGCTGACGGGAAGGCTGGCACGGAAGACGATGTACGCATCGGCGTGATGCCGGCAAGCTGGAGCACGGCCAATTTCGATGAGACGGCCGAGGCGCTCAAAGACAAGGACTTTGCCGGCAAGATCACCGGCGTCGGCCTGTTTGAGCCAGCCGCTGCCGGGCCCAATCCGGCACGGCCGATGTCGACCAACAATGCCGGCAACCTGTCGGTGATCGGTGTGGTCGACGATGGTGGCAACAAGGTCGAAGGCAAGGCGCATCTGTTCGTTACGGTGCAGCGCTTTGTCGACCCACCGATCCGGTAAGGAAAAAGGCAGCAATCAATGACACGGGAGACCAGCAGATGAGCGGACTGAGGCTGATGCCGCAGAATGTCCATGACGTCGACGTCGAGGGCCGCCGGATGCTGTTCCACGTGCCAACCACCAGCCTGTTTGAGATGGACGAGGTGTCCGGTGCCGTGCTGGATCACTTCAAGGCGACCGAGACCGTAACACCGTCGAGCCTTGAAGGCGCCATGAACAGCCGGTTCGAGCCGGACGATGTCGCCGGCACCGTGGAGGACTTCCTGCGCATGGATGTGGTGCGCGATGCCAGAAAGATCAGCGAGCCGCCAGCGCCGATCAAGGTCAAGGACTTCCCGTTGTCGACCATCATCGTCAACGTCAATACCGGGTGTAATCTGTCGTGCACCTATTGCTACAAGGAAGATCTGGCCGTGCCCAGCGCCGGCCAGAAGATGTCTTTCGAAACCGCGGTCAAATCCTTCGAGCTTCTTTTAAAACAGGCCAAGGACCGCGATCGGGTCAATCTGGTGTTCTTTGGCGGTGAACCGCTGTCCAACATGCCGCTGATCCGCCAGATGGTCGATTATGCCGAAGAGCGTGGCCGCGAGGTTGGCAAGGTGATCGACTTTTCACTGACGACAAATGCCACTTTGCTCAATGAGAAGCTGGTCGACTACCTCGACGAACATCGCTTCGGACTGACCGTCAGCATGGATGGACCCAAAGCGCTGCACGACAAAAACCGCGTCACCGTGGGCGGCCGCGGCACCTATGATGTCGTATCTGCCAAGACCCGCATGCTGTTGTCTCGCTACCGCTCGCGTCCGGTCGGCGGCCGGGTGACATTGACCCGCGGGGTGACCGACGTTATCGGCATCCACGAGCATCTGCGTGACGAAATAGGGTTTTTCGAGGTTGGCTTTTCACCGGCGACCTCAGGCGACATCTCCGCCTTCAACCTGACTGAAGACGAACTCCATCAGGTCTTCCGTGACATGAAAATCCTAGGCGAACGGTACGTCGAGGCTGCCATTGAGGACCGCAATATTGGCTTTTCCAATATGCATCAGCTGATGACGGATCTAGCCGAAGGCACCAAGAAGGTGGTGCCGTGCGGAGCCGGCATCGGCATGCTGGCGGTCGATGGCGATGGTGATCTGCATTTGTGCCACCGGTTCACCGGCTCAAAGATGCCGACTTTCGGCAATGTCGATGACGGTATCGACCGGGAGGCACTCGGCGCATTTGTCGAGGAGGCCCAGGACAAGGCTTCGCGCGCCTGCAACACCTGCCGCATTCGCAATATCTGCGCCGGCGGCTGCTACCACGAATCCTATGCCCGGTTCGAGGACCCGCATTCGCCGGTCTATCACTATTGCGACCTCATGCGGGATTGGGTCGATTTCGGCATATCGGCTTACAGCCGGATCATCAGGCACAATCCATCCTATCTCAAACGCCACGTGGAACCACGGAGGGTTACCCAATGAAGCACCTCAAACCTGCCAACAAGAAAGCGGCTGAGTACGCCAGTGCCGCCGACGAGGGGCGCGAAGAAGAGGTCCGGCTGATGCAGACCATGGTCGGCTGCACCGCAACACTGGATCCGGGCTGGGAGGTCGATGCCTTCGGCGGGGTCGCCGCGCTCTGCCAGCCGATGGAGGCTGATCTCTACGGCTGTGCCGATCCGTGCTGGTGGCCGGCGCAGGTTGCCGACACACTTAATACCTATCCGAACTGGAATGCCGATGCCCCGTCTGCCCAACGTGACTGGCGCAAACTACAGTCGGTGTTTCCTGAAGAGACCTGAGCACTATCCGGCGACAAGACCAGGCATCGAACAGCGGAGATCGAGTTATGAAACGCATGAGCACCAAATCCATCGCAGTGTTGTCCAGCGCGCTGGCATTTCTTGCCTCGTCGGTAGCGGATGCCAAGGATTTCCTCGTGACCGGCATCAAGCCTGACAAGCTTGTTGTGGTCGATGCGGCTGCCCGCAAGGTCGACAAGGTCTACACGATACCCAATGGTGGTCCAGGCCCGTTGACCATCACTGTGTCGCCTGACGGCAAAACGGCCTATTCGGTGGTCAACCGCTGGGAGAGCGTTTCGGGGATTGACCTGGAAACTGGCAAGGAAACTTTCCGTGTCGATCTGTCGAGCGAAGGTGAGCGGGTCAAGATCATGTTCGGTATGGACATTTCACCGGATGGCAAGGAACTGGCTCTCTATGAGTCAGCCGTCAAGCTCGGTCTTGGTGAGTACGAGGTCCAGCCGACGCGGATTTCGTTTTACGATACCTCCAACGGCAGCAAGATCCGCTCCATCCCGGCGCCCCGTCAGGTCACGGTGATGATGTATTCAACTGACGGCAGCAAGCTTTATGGTATGGGCAGGGCACTCTATGTCATCGATCCGGCGAACGGCAACATTATCAAGGAAAACAAGACGCAAGCCTGGGACCGGGCGAACTACTACCCGCCGGACATCCTCGATGTGTGGAGCCAGTGGGAGCAGGCCGGCATCTTTTCAACGCCTTATTATGCCGCCCGCAGTGACATGTCGCTTGAAGACCCGGCTGCCTATTGGACCGGCATGCTGACGCTCGATCTGAAAACCGGCGATTTCAACCTCGTCGATGTCGAGAACACCGACATCTTCTACTTCTCGACGGTGGTCAGCCCGACGGAGCCGCATATCGCCTTTGGCGTTTACAACAACCTTGCCAAGCTCGACATGAAGGCCGGCAAGTCGCTGGGCCGCGGTGAACTGGATCACAGCTATTACGACATCAACATTTCCAGCGACGGCAAGGAAGTCTATGTCGGCGGCACCATGTCGGATATTTCCGTCTATGACACAACGACTCTGAAGAAAATCGGCCAGATCGATATGCCGGACGGCGCCAATATGGGGATCTCCTCCATGCGGGTGTTCAAGCGCTGAACACAGCTGACCCGCGGTCGCTGGCGACCCGCCGCTGGTTGTACGGCTTTGTCCGCCCCGAACTTCCACGGCTCGCTTTCGTGCTGGGATTGTCTTTGACGGCAAGCCTTCTGGCGCTGGCCCAACCCTGGATCACCAAGGTACTGATCGACGATGGTCTGATCGGCGGCGATTTCAGCGTTGTCCTTAAGATGTGCGGCCTGATGTTTGCAGCCGCCGTGATCGCCGCCGGCCTTGCCGCGCTCAACCGCTGGCACTATGTCACCGTGTCCGGCCACATCCTGTTTGCACTGAGAGCGAGCGTCTACCGGCACCTGCAGACCCTGTCGCCGGCTTATTTCGCGCAAACCCGTGGCGGGGACCTAATGGCCAGGCTGGATGGCGATGTTGCCGAGGTCCAGCGGTTTTGCGTCGACAGTGCGCTGGCACTGATCAATGCGGTTATCGTGCTGGCCGGCGCCATTGCGCTGATGCTGCTGCTGAGCTGGCAATTATCGCTGATCGCGTTTTGTCTGTTGCCGCTGCAGGTGTTGCTGCTCAAACTGCTGCGTCCGCGCATCGAGATGGCCACGCGCAGCATGCGCGAACGGACATCGGCAATCGCATCGTTTTTGTATGACACGTTGTCGGCGATGAAGTTCATCCAGGCATCGGGCGGCCAGGAGCGTGAGGCTGGAAAACTCGACCAGCTGCAAGGCAATCATCTCGTCCAGTTGCGCCAGCTGCAAATGCTCAACCAGGCTGCAACGGCCCTGCCGTCGCTATTGACGCTGATCGGCACAATTGGCGTGTTCGTGATCGGCGGCTCCATGGTGATCGCCAAGACCATGACGCTGGGCACGCTTGTGGCCTTTACTGCTTATCTGGCCCGGGCCACGGGGCCGGTTCACACATTGCTCGGTCTGTGGGTAGCGCTTAAACGGGCCGAAGTCAGTCTTTCCCGCGTGCACGAGGTGACCGCTGTGGAAGCCGCTGTAGTCTCCCCGGAGACCCCGGTTGAACTTTCAGCTGAGGTTGGAGACATTATCTTCGACAATGTGTCTTTCGGTTACCCGGATGCTGGTGAACGGATTCTCAAAGAGGTGCAGGTTACCATTCCTGCCGGCTGCAAGGCGGTCATTGTCGGCGCCTCAGGTGCCGGCAAGACGACCCTGATCGATTTGTTGCAGCGTCACTTCGATCCCCAAGATGGCCGGATATTGCTAGGTGATACCGATCTTCGTGATCTGGAGCTGACGGGCCTGCGCCGCCGAATTGCCGTCGTTGCCCAGGATACAGTGCTGATGCCCGGAAGTGTTGCCGACAATATCCGCTATGCCTTCCCGGAGGCGGGTCATGAGGAGATCAAACAAGCGGCTGAGCGTGCCGGTGCCAGTCAGTTCATCGAGAACATGCCGGATGGCTATCATAGCGAGGTCGGTAACAGGGGATTGAAACTGTCCGGCGGGCAGCGGCAGCGGATCGCCATCGCCCGGGCGTTACTGCAGGACCCGCTTGTCCTGGTGCTCGATGAGGCGACGTCCGGCGTCGATACGACAACCGAGCTGTCGATACGCGAGATCATCGACGATCTGTTCTGTGATCGCACACGGATCGTCATTGCGCACCGGTCGACGCTGACCGATGATGCTGATCTTGTTCTTGAGTTGGCGCGCGGCCGGCTCGAGGTCCAGCCCGGAAAGCAATTGCAATGACCGGAAAAACCATCAGCGTTGGTATCATCGACAGCGGCATCAGCGGCCCGCTTGCCGGCAAAGTGCTGGACCACCGCTCGTTCAGCGATGAGACTGGCATTGAAGACAATCTTGGCCATGGCACCCGGGTAGCCGAGATCATCTGCCAGGAGGCTGCCGAAGCTCAGCTGGTCATTGCCAAGGTGTTCGGTTCGCGGCCGACGACCCAGCCGGTGATCATCGCCGAGGCGCTGGATTGGCTGGCGGGACAGCAGGTCTCGATCGTCAACATGAGCTTTGGACTGACTGCTGACCGTAAACCGCTCGCAGAGGCCTGTGCGCGTGCAGGCGATCAAGGCATGTTGCTGGTCGCGTCAGCACCCGCCCAAGGCACGCCGTGTTATCCGGCCGCCTATGACAGCGTGATCTCCGTTACTGGTGATGCCCGCTGCGATACCGGCGTCATCAGCACTCTTGATGGCATTGCACAGTTCGGCACCTGGTGTGCATCGCCCGAGCATGACGTCGCTGCGACCGTTTCAGGGGCCAGCATCGCTGCAGCCCATTTCACCGGACTTGCAGCCGGCTGGCTTACCGCCAACGCCCAGGCAACACATGATGATCTGGTGGCGCACTTGCGCAAAACCGCCACCATTCGCGGGCCGGAGCACCGCTCGATATCCAGATGCCGATGATCGCGCAGCTGATTGTTCTGGCAGGATTTGGCGCATCGCTCGCCGTTGTCTGGCCCGGCCGGCACAGGCAGCGGCTGGCTGTGACGGCATTGGCCTGTTTTACCGGTGCAACCGTCTGGCTGGCTGCACGGTTCATCGCCGATGATTTCAGCTACCGCCAGGTCTGGCTGCAAAGCGATCCGAACCTTGCCTGGTGGCTGAAGCTCGCCGGTCTGTGGTCCGGTGACGAGGGCACACTGCTGTTGCTGGCGTTGATCGCATCTGCAATGACACTCCGGCTGTCGCGGTATGGCCCTGCCGCAGGTGCCGGTGCTGCAGCTGTTACCGGGGCGTTCGCGGCGGGGGCATTGATCTGGTCACCGTTTGCGGCCACCAGCGCTGCCGAGCTTGCCCAGGCGCCTTATCGCGGCATGAATGCGCATCTGACCAGTGTTTGGATGCTGGTTCATCCGCCGCTGGTGTTTGCATCGTACCTGCTGCTCATCGCCCCGCTTGGCGCCATGGCCGATGCGATTGCGCGCGGCGGTGAGGCATGGAGACATCTATCGGCGCGCTATGCCCGTGCCGGCTGGCTTTTGGTTTCGGCCGGCATCGGGTTCGGCATGTGGTGGGCCTATGAGGATTTTACCTATGGCACTTTGTGGCACTGGGACCCGGTTCAGACGGCGGTCTTTGCCGCCTGGTGCTACCTGACCGCAATGCTGCATATGCAGTCGCACTACCGTCCCGACGGCGAATTTGCGGTGGCACATCCACTGCTTGGTCTTTTAACTGCAGCTTCGGCTGTTGCCGCGATGGCCGTTACGCGGTCTGACGAACTTGCCTCATCGCATCGCTATGTCGGTGAGACATCGTTTGTGTTTCTGGCCGGTTTGGCGGCTGCCATCATGCTCGTGGCTGTCTTGTCGATTGCCTGGCGGATTGCGGCCGGTGTTCGAAATGCGGGCAGGCGCGCGAAGACACCGGTCATGCTATGGGTTGCTGCGCTTACCCTGGCACTATCCGGTGCCGTTGCGCACCTCCATCTGGCCACGGCATTCTGGAGCGCTCAACTGGAACTGCCGAGGCCGGAAGACCTGAAGCCGTTTTTTGAAACACTGCGCAATTTTGCTTCGGCAGGCGAACTGGCGGCACTGCGCGATGCCTTTGCACAATGGGATGTCGACAATTTCAGCGTGAACCGCTGGCTCGTGCCGGTTCTGTTCATTGTTGGCGCGGCAGGCGGGCATTTCGTCCTGCCGGCCCCGCGTAAAAGGCGATGGCTGGCAACCGCGACCGTTCTGCTGTTGGCGGTGGCTCTGGTGATATGGATCCAGCCATTCGAGCGACTGTTCGATGGAAGGGGACTAACCTCCGGCAAGACTGTGGCCCTGTTTGCCGAACTCGATGCATTGCTGGCAGCGCTAGGCTATCTGTTGGCTGCCGCAGCCGCTGTAGTGGTTGTGCGCCTGCGAGACGGGCAAAGCGTCATGTCGATCCCCACTGCGGCGATACATGTGGGAGTTGTGTTGGCTCTGATTGGCGGGTTATCGGCAACGATCTTTGATAGCTACTCCCAGCGTCTGGTCAACCTGCCGCAGGCCGTCGGCCATACTCTGAAGTTTGCCGGCGGCTATAGCGTCAAGATTGGTTCGATTTCTGGCCGGCAGGCCCGTGACGGAAGTCGCGCCACAGGGCCTGCAGGTGCCTTTCAAACCATTGGTGAGGTCTCATGGTCACTGCAGCGAGATGGACAGCAGATCGATGGTGGCCAGGGTCACACCGTCTACCGCGACAGTCGTGCCGACATAGAAGGGGGCAGCGGTGCCGTTCGCCTGATGTGCGAGGCCGTTGACTACCGCTTTGCCCGCTACCGAAGTGGCGACAGCCAGATGATCCATCCACTCATATCCCGTGGCCTGTTGCGCGATGTGCAGGTTTGGCTGCCGGCGGCGGTTCCTGGAGATGCCGGCATCGGGTCAGAAATGCAGGTACCGGTAGTCCTGAAGATCTATCCCCTGATGTCACTGGTTTGGGCCGGTCTGATCATTTGCCTTGCCGGGGCCACTTGGCAAACGTTCAGCCAAATTACGAAATCGCGCCGGCCGACCTCAACCAGTTGAGGGCATTGGCCACCTGGATCGGACGAACCTTGAGCTGACCGGCCAGGATCTCAACCAGTTCATTGGCGCCTGTGCGATCTGACCGTCTGACCATCTCCAACAATGGCGCCAGGGCGACGTCGTCGACGCGCCACACGCCCCGTGGATGATCGGCGGTGACCACAACGGGCGCCTCGGTGATCAGGCTGTTTGCGACGACCGGCATGTGCTGGATGCTCGCCGGTAAGGAGCCGGCCGGCTCGTGCGCGGGTTCATCGTCGGGCCACTGGCTGCGTGCAGCCCAGAACGGCTGATCCCGCCAAGCGGTTTCCAGGCGATAAAAATCCCGGCCGATGCGCGCATTGCGCATAGCTGCGTGAATTGCACGATCAGAGTAGAATTTTTGAGCAAGGTCAGCATTGCCCGGTTGCTGCAGGATTGTATTGATGGTTGCACAGGCGGCGAGAGCAGAGCCAAACGCTGCGAACATGCCGTGACCGGACAACGGATCCAGCGCGACGGCGGCATCGCCAAGGCGCAGTGAACAGCCAGCGACCAGATCCGGCGACAGCAGGCTCATGGCATTGCGGGATATAACAGGACCGGTGCAGTTCACACGTGAAATTTGTGGGATGTGTTTGAGGTGCCCGCAAAGTTGCTCATGATAGGCGGCAAGACCATCCCGCTTTGGCAGCCCTTGCGTGCTGTCGACAAAGATCTGCAGGAATGCCTGGTTTCTACTTGAAACGAACCAGGCCCAACCATCGCGAAATCCCTCGATCACCGTTCCCGGTACGCCGGATGCAGCCACTTCGCGGATCAGTCCGGTCGTCTTGGGGCCGTGCAATCCGCCGCTGCGCACGCGAGGCGCCGCCCGGCCGCGCGCTTCGACGAAGAACCGGGCATTGACGTGCCCGATGCTGCCGTCGTCAGTTTCAATGTCCAGGACGCATCCGGTTTCGTCCAGTTGGATTGTGCCGCATCGACCGGCAATGCAGACAATACCGGCTGATCTGGCATCCTCAATAAGGGCGGCGTCGAATGTGTCACGGGACACGATGAATTCCTGGTTGTAATCACCTGCCTCGCCGCCCCAATGTGCACGCCGCCGAACCGGCTTATCGACTGCCGACAATGCGCGGACCAGGCCATGGGCCCGCATGACATCGATTGTGCGCTGGCCGAGCCCTTCGATACGTGCCGGCCGCGGTGCGGCATGGACTGCTACAACACCATATCCGAGCCTTGCCAGTAAGCATGCAAGTAGCGCGCCGGAAGGTCCACACCCGGCAATGACGATATCCGTATCGATCCTGGTCGTAACGCTCACTGCAGTTGCCACTGTCACCACTGTTGATGTGATCCAGTTTAGCAATTCATGCCGGTAATCCAAATCGGCAACATCCAGAAACGCTTGCGCCAGCGTTGATCGCAGCGGCACTGGCGAGTGTGGTACAATCAATCACGGACGATTGAACGCGGAATGCCGACCACCTACTCGGCATACGAAAATCACGCTCGTGCGGAGAATGAATTTGCGCCACTTGGCCTTTTGGATCATCGCAAGTCTTGTCTTCACCACCGTCGGCTCGCTGCAGGCAGATGAGGCATCCGATGCTTCAGCGCGAAACCGGGAAGTCAGCGCATTATACGCAACCGGGGACGCGCAAGGCGCTTATGCCCTTGGCGAAGAGGTGTTGGCCGAGAACCGTACCATTTTGGGGCCTAACCATCCTGAGGTTGCCCGAAGCTTGTATCAGCTGGCTGTGATGAACCAGCGGCTCGGCCGTTATTCCGAGGCCGAGCGGCAACACCTGGAAGCGTTGAAGGTTCGTGAGGCGACGCTCAAGGCAGATGATCTGGCTATCGCGAATAGTGCCATGGCACTCGGTGCCATGTATCGCAATCGTGGTCAGTACACCCAGGCCGAACCTTATTTGAAACGCGGCTTAACGGTCCGTGAGGCCGCTTTGGGACCTCATCACCGTGATATTGCCCACAGCCTGATCGAGCTTGCCCGTATGTATCGCGCACAGGACCGCTTCGGTGAGGCCGAGCCATTGGCGCGGCGCGCGCTGGGCATGCTTGAGGAAATCCTCGGTGCCGACAATCCCAGAGTTTCGGAAGTGCTCAACGAACTCGCCCTGATTTTTCACAACCAGAATCGCTACGACGAGGCTCTTCCTTACTATCTAAGGGCGCTGGCCATACGTGAACGGGTGCTTCGGGCCGGCGATATCTTGATTGCGCGCAGCTTGAGTAACCTGGCGGTGCTGTATCACAACAAGGCCGACTTCAATGAAGCCGAGCGGTACTACCGCCGCGCCCTTGAAGCCAAGCGCACGGCACTCGGCGTCCGGCATCCCGATGTTGCGGTATCCTTGCGCAATTTGGGTCTCATGTTCGTCTCCAAAGGTGAGCTGGAGACCGCGGAAAAACTGCTTCGCGAGGCGATTGCAATTCTGGAGGCGGTGATCGGTTCCGATACAGGGGCTGTTGCCGGCACTCTGTTTCATCTGGCCGAGCTGTACATCCAGCAAAAGCGTTTAGACGAAGCTGAAACGCTGCTGACACGGGCAATCCGCATATGGGAACGGGTTCTGAACCCCAAGCACCCTGCGGTTGCGCGTGCAAAGAGCGCGCTGGCGCTGTTGTATTTGCAGCAAAAACGACTGGCCGAGGCTGAAGCTCTCCAACGGCAGAGCCTGGAGATACTGGACCATGCGATGGGCCCCCAACACCCCGACCTGGCGACAGCGCTTGGTAATCTTGCCCAAATATACCATGCGCAAGGCAAGTCCACTCAAACAGAGTCGCTCTATCGCCGTGCACTGGCTATCCGTGAACACAGCGTGGGTGCGGATCACCGACTGGTTGCCGAGGACCTGGAGGCTCTGGCGGCGGTGCTCTTAGGCAAAGGGCAGGAGGTTGAAGCTCTGGCTCTGCGCAAACGGGCAGATAAAATCCGTAGACGCCCGACTCCCTGATTCAATTTTGATCATCAAACGGTCACAACATTCGCTAGAGCATTTGCGCTCATCGTGGTTTGACTTTTCGAGATGAACGCGCAATCGAACCCGTCATGACATCACTCGAGGCAATTGACCGGCTTGTGGATGATATTGCTGAGGCCGGCGTTTCTGGTTCCTGGGTTGCCCGGAACGGCATCGAGAGGATGCGCGATTTCAAGGGCGCCTATATCCTTGCTCTGCAAGTGGGTGAAACAATCGATGTTGATTTCGCCGGAGCTGTTGCCGGTCAGTTGGCGCCTGGTTGGTATGTCTATGCAGGAAGTGCTCGAGGAAGTGGTGGCATCCGTGCCCGCGTCAGGCGCCACTTTCAGCGCAGCAAGACAATGCACTGGCACATTGACTTGCTGACGGTGAAATCGCTCGATATAGCGGCATTGGCTGTGGCTGGCGGTGATGAGTGTGAACTCGTTGGAAAACTGCTCGACTCTTGCCGGTTCAAGGTTGCGCTGAGAGGTTTTGGCAACACAGACTGCCGGCGCTGCGAAAGTCACCTGTTGGCCGCATGTATCCCGTGAACCCAATTGCCTACTTGGCCTTGGCGACCCTTGCGCGGGCGACGGCTGAGATGGCTTCAGAGATCAGCACGAGCACGACGATCGACAACAGGATTGCGGCGACGCGCTGGGTTTCGATCTGCAGAACATTTCGCTTCAGGTACCAGCCCATGCCGCCAGCACCGAAGAAGCCGACAACCGTTGCAGCGCGGAAGGCGACATCCCAAGTGTAGATGCCGATGCCGGTGAAGGCGACGCGAACCTGCGGGAATATACCGTAGATCATGACCTGTAATTCGTTCGCGCCAGTTGCCCTGATCGCCTCGACCGGGCCCATGTCGATGGCCTCGATCTCCTCGGCAAACAGCTTGCCGGCAAAACCGATACAGAACATTGTCAGCGCAAAGACACCGGCCATCATACCGAAGCCGAGAATGGTAACGAACAGGATTGCCCAGATTGTTTCGTGCACCGCGCGGGCGGACATCGTCAGCAGGCGCGCGACCGGATAGATGAAACGCCTGCTCGGTGAAACGTTGTAGGCGCCGAACCAGCCGAGCGGCACCGCCGCCAGCATACCAAACAAGGCGCCAAGATAAGCCATCTGGATGGTTTCGATGACCGAAGCGATGTAGCCGGCATCGGTGACGTAAGCGATGTCCGGCGGGTAGTAGCGATCGGCAATGAGATTGCC
>JABDJG010000379.1 GCA_013002595.1 Hyphomicrobiales bacterium
TGCGTTAGACAGGCTTGAAAACCGGGCGGTATCCTGCGCCTGTCTGCCTGCTCTACAGGCAAATCTGTCACGCAGAATGGATGAAATTAATGGGTCCTGACCCTAAAGCTGCCTGGCGCAGCTTAGCGCAATTTTGGCGCCAAGTGTACGTCTGGTACGGGCTTTGCAACTGACGGTAAACGTTGGCCAGTTTTGGCACAAATTCAACCATTTCAGTGGGTGAAGCGCCATGTATACATTCTTGTTTGTCAGTGCCGTCGGACTAGTGGCGGCCGGGTTTGTACGCAACCTATGGTCGCTGGTTACCGGTCATGAAGTCGGGTTGAGCCTGCTTGAAGAGCGCGGTTTCCTGTTGCCGCTCCGGGCCATGGTCCTGGTGATGTCCGCACCATTGCTGCTGATCGGCGCATGCCTGTACGAGCTTGAACAGGCCTCTGATGGGCTGTTCAGCTGGTGGATTACCTTGCCGGCCGCATTGGCCTGCGCGTTCGTTCAAGGTGTCGTGGTTGTTGTGACACTTTCTTCAATCAGCTAGACAAACATCCCTGACGCGAATATTGGGCCGAAAGGGATGTCATGGCGATTTATGCGCTCGATGGGGTTGCGCCCCAGTTACCGCCGCCGGGGGAGTATTGGGTAGCGCCCAGCGCCTCGGTCATCGGCAAAGTCACGTTGCAGACAATGTCCAGTGTGTGGTTCGGCGCTGTATTGCGCGGCGACAACGAAGTGATCGTCATCGGCGAGCGCAGCAATGTCCAGGACAATTGTGTTCTGCACACCGATCCCGGGTTTCCAATGCGGATCGGGCGCAATGTCACGATCGGCCATCAGGCCACCTTGCATGGCTGCACCGTCGGCGATGGTGCCCTGATCGGCATGGGTGCGACGGTGCTCAATGGTGCCGTTATCGGCCGCAATGCGGTGATCGGAGCGCATGCGCTGGTGGCCGAAGGCAAACAGATTCCGGACAATGCGCTCGTCGTGGGTACGCCGGGCAAGGTGGCGCGCATACTCACCGAGGAACAGGCTGCTGAAATCGAAGCGCTGTCGGCCCACTATGTCGACCGTGTCCCGCTGTACAACCATGGCCTGGAGCTAGTGCCTGAGGTTTAAAGCAAACCGCTCAAGCGCTCTAAAACGCGTCTCGCAAAAAGGGTGGAGCCGACTCAGGGTGGGATCTGAGCCGGCTCCGATGACCCGGTCTGGTGGGGGATGGGGAGGGGGACGCCGACCGGGCCAAAAAACGCCTCCAATGATGATTCGTCGAGCGGGCCTGGATCAGGATTGGTTTGACCTGTTTCAATCCAGAACCATCGAATTCTAGCTGCCGCCCGAGATGACGCTCGTGCTTCTGCGCCTTTCCTTGTTGGTCAACGCCATCCAGATCTGAGGGTCTTTCTGGGACTGGCGTTTCAAAAACTGATAACGGGTGTCGCTCCAGCGCCGGATGGCATCGCGCCGATTGTCGAGGATGTAATCACCGGCATCTGTGCGGGCGGTGAGGACCGCATGCCCGTCGCCGGCCTCATCGAGGACGACGGTGATCAAGAGGGCCTCGGCGGGAAATCCGAGCCCTTCCAGATAGCGTTTCTTCAGCAACACATAATCTTCGCAGTCACCGGCTCCTGCAGGGTAACCCCAGTGCTCGGGAACGTTGTACAGTTCCTGATCGCTGACGGGTACGACCTGGGTGTTCACGAACAGATTGATCTGTTTGAGTTCGGACCAGCGTTTCGGTGTCAGGCTGAAGCTGGTGCGCGCTTTGGAGACCGGCCGTGCCGAACGGCATTCGACGGCATTGCGGGCACAGAAATTGACATAACCGACCGGTGGCAGGGTTTGGCCGTAGACCGGCGTGTAGGCTTGCTCGTTGGTGTAGTTGACAACATTGACCGTTGCCGCATTGGCGCTCACGAATGTGACCATCATTGCAGTTGCTGCGGCCGTTGCCAGTTTTTGCCTAATTTGCATGTCGCATCCCGAGAATTCTTCGTCTTGTTGATCGGGACACTAAGGCAAATTATTTTCGTTTCAGATAAGTGCCGCATGTGAATTGGCGGCTTTTAGGGGTAATTTTGTTAATCATAAACGGGATATTGCCGGGCGAACCGGCTGTGTTCTGCCGCGGAAATCCGGCTTGAATCGGCCGTTATCCCGCAATCAGGAAATCGGCGGCGGGACTTGTCCCGGCTGCAGAACAGAAAAGTTTCTACAGGCTTTTGGTCAGGGTGGCGCGGTCGAGCTGCTTGGCAAATTCGATGGCAACGCCGCTGGTGATATAGCGCACGATACGGCCGCGCATCTTGCCGAGCATGACATAGGTGCCAAGTGCCGGCATCACCTCGGTGGTCACGGCAGCGCCGGACAGCGAGATGTCGATAACCTCGCATGGGTAAACCCGCCCGTCGGGCAAGGTGATGTGAGATTTGGATGATGTCGGCTCAAAGCGGCTGTGTTCGCGCTGTTCTATCGATCCGTCCAGCTGTTTGGCCTTGAGCCATTCAAGACGTTCGCTGAGTCTTTTCTGCCGGGCCTCGGTCAGGCTGAACCGGACGCCAAAGCCACCGGGAAGCCGGTCGGCGACCTGGGCTTCGACCCGGCCGATCTCGTCGATGTAGGCGACAACTTTAACTCCCATCGGCAGTTCGAGTTCCGTCAGGAAAACGGCACCCTTAGGGGTCGCTCTGGTGACCTGGCAGGGGTGTTCGGACATATCTGGAAGCATAAAGCGGCCAAACATGACCAGTTGCTTTGCTTGCTGTTCATCTACTGGTTTCGCGGATTGCAATTGCGGCGATTCAGTCACGGTTCCACCCAATTTGACGGCCAAGCCTAGATTTCGGACCCATCATTACCCCGATTGAAGTGAGTCGGGCCAAGAAACAATAACCGCTGGGCTGTAAAGAGGGTGTTAACCGTGTTTGAAAAACCGGCTAATGCTAGCGCCCACCGTCAATCACCCGGAACAAGGGTTTCGCAGATGGCGCGCGCCCTTTACAGGCGACATCGGGCAAATGCCGGGGACTGCGCGTGGAGTGCTCGGTCCAGATCATCTTGACGCTGGACAGCTCGAGCCGGCTGATGTTGGTTTCACCCAGCCAATAGGGCATGCGGAATGGCACCACGCTGGCCAGAACCTGGGTCGATTTCCGGTCTGCCGGGGTCATCGGCAGTGAGAGCATTTCAATGCCGAGCATTTCACCATCGTCATATACCGCCTTGAAGCGGGCAACACACGGTTGATGGCTGGCGATTACGTTGTCCATCAAGCGGCACACGGTATCACGCTCGAAATTGTCCCAATCGGCCATGAACTGGCCGCCGGTGAGATCCTGATTCCAGATCTTGCACACGCCGGTGCCGGCCAGACGCCAGGCATACTCAGGCTTGAGCGGGTGGCGTTCCAGAATGGCAAGCCAGGGAAGCAGGTCCTTGATGTGTCTCAAATCGATATCGTTGCGGTGCGCGGTGCTGCTCTCACCGCGTACACTTTCCCAAAACCGGAACAGAGCCCTGCTGTCGGGGTGCAAAATTTCGTCAGGGGCGCGTTGTTGAACGGACGTTTCTGTTAATTTTGCCATTTTGCCTGTTTTTCGATGGTTCTGATGTGTCATTGCTGTACTGTCGAGGGGTATTCTGCACAGGCCGTGCCAATTGACGGTCAGGGTTTGTGGCAATGTGAAAGAATCTACGAAATACGGCCCGAAAGAGCGGCAATGGACAGATATCGGGCCAATAATCCACGTTGCCGGGCGGCAATAAGAACAGGCAGACAAATCTGCAGGGGCATTCAATGAATTTCGATGATCGGCAAACGGTGTTCAGCGAGCGCGAACCGGCGCGCAAAGTGCCGGTGATCAACGCGCCGTGGATCGTGCTGGTGTTGATCGCGGTCTTTGCGCTGATACATGTGCTTCGCTCACTGCTGGGCGACGAGAGCCGCGACTGGTTCACTCTGGCGTTTGCCTTCACGCCGGCCCGCTATATGGAACTCACGCAAGCGGCCGGCTACACGTTTCCTGGCGGTGCGGCAGGCGATGTGTGGACGTTTGTCAGTCACATGTTCCTGCATGGCGATATCGCGCACCTGATCATCAACAGCGTGTGGATGCTGATTTTCGGCTCTGTCGTGGCGCGCCGGCTTGGCGTTGCGCGGTTTATGGTGTTCAGCATGGTATGCGCCGCCATGGGAGCGCTGACCAATCTGATTGCCTATTGGGGCAACTTTTCAATCCTGGTCGGGGCATCCGGTGCCATTTCGGGGCAAATGGCTGGAGCTGTCAGATTGATGTTTTCAGGCCAAGGACGCTGGTCGGACCTGAACAATCGCGATGTGTCGGATGTGCCG
>JABDJG010000409.1 GCA_013002595.1 Hyphomicrobiales bacterium
GGGCGATATCAACCTGCGAGAGGTTCATGCCGGAGCCATGGCGTTTTCGAGCATTGCGGCGACAGCACGCAGCAAGGGTGCGAACGGTTATCAGGTCGAACTGGATGCGACGGGCAATGATCTGTCCTTGGATGCTTTGGCGGACGTGGAGTTGAACGCACAAGAGACCGTCGTCAGCCTGGCGAAGTTGAGTGGTGCGGCGCAAGGCATTGCGTTCAGCGCTGCCAAACCGTTTCAAGTTAATCTGTCCCGGTCCGGCACAATCGTGGTGGAGGGTGGTGCTATCGCGATTGGCAATGGACAGGTCACAGTCGAAGGCACAGCTGCACCTGACCTAGACGTCCGAATTGGCGTTGATGCGGTGCCGTTGTCAGCATTTGAACGCTTGTCGTCGGTGCCGGGTTTGTCAGGCGCCCTGTCCGGCAACATCATTCTAAAGGGAGATGTGGCGCGGCCGGACGGAACGCTTGATCTGACCGGCACCGATATCGCCGCCGCCGACTTGCAGGCCTTGGGCTTTGCGGCGGTGTCTTTCCGAGCCACGGGCAAGATGGCGCGAGGCAAACTTACGCTGGACAGTTCGGTCAACGCCGGCACGGAGCTGTCAGCATCGGTTGACGGCGGGCTCAACTTAAACAAGCCAGTCAGTATCGATATTCGCGCAAGAGGCAGGACAAGCGCAGCACCATTTGCCGGCAGGTTGTCAGGGCAGGGCGCCCGCTTGAGCGGGTCGATTTCTTTCGATATCGCAGCGCGCGGACCAATGTCAGAACCAGCCGTTGACGGCACCATGACACTGGAGGGAGCGACCTTCGGCGATGTTGACGGCCTGTTCATCGTCCGGGACGCGAGCGGCCGACTGGTGTTCGAGGGGAACCAGATCCGTATTGATAATATTCAAGGCGTGACCGGCAAATCAGGCCGGGCCCGGATTTCCGGGACAGTCGGCCTCGATGCCCCGCAATCTGCAGATATCAGAGTGCGCGTCACTGATGGGTCTTATGCGGACGGCACACTGGTGAACACGGGTTTTGATGCTGATCTGCATTTGAGTGGCCCACTTGCCGATGCGCCACTGCTTGAAGGTGAGATCACGCTCAAGAAGACCAAGATCACGTTGAGCGAAATTCCACCAACATCCCTAAAGCCGCTTGAGGTGCGTCACAAGAAAGCGCCGGCAAAAATTGTGAGTCAAATACGATCCTTACAGACACGCAGCAGCTCCAGCGACTCCCCGATCCGGCTCAACTTGCGCATCGTGGCGAAAGACCCCATTTCGGTGCGTGGTCGTGGGCTGAATGTATTGCTGGGTGGAACGTTGGGCATCACCGGTACGGCGGCGGCACCTGAACCCAACGGGTCATTTCGACTCCGCCGCGGTACATTGAAATTGCTGGCCCGGCGGCTGGAATTCGAAAGTGGCCGGCTGGATTTTCAAAGCGACCTGGATCCAAGGATTAATCTGGTTGCGATCTCCCGGGGACAAGATGCCACCATTCGTCTGGTCATTTCCGGACGGGCCAGCGCGCCGGAGATCTCGGTAACGTCATCGCCCGAGCTGCCGCAGGAAGAAGCGCTTGCCCGCCTTGTGTTCGATCGCGACCTGGTTCAGCTATCGCCGCTGCAGATTGCGCAGTTGGCAAGTTCGATCGCCGTTTTAAGCGGTGGCGGTGGCGGCGGGCTCCTGGGTGACCTTCAATCCGCCCTAGGAGTTGATTGGCTGGAGATCACCCAGACGCCGAAAGGCGAAACCGCGGTTGGCATCGGCAAGCAGGTCAATGACCGGTTATCGGTCGGAGTCGAGCAAACGACGAAGACGAACACCAGCCGGGTAATCATAGATCTGGGTGTCACCAAAAATCTCAAACTGCGCGGCGCCGCTGGAACAGATGGCGCATCACGGGCTGGCGTCTTCTTTGAGAGAGATTATTGAATCCCCCAGTGGCCAAGGCTGTTCTGGCATGTCCGTAACCGTGACCAGGCTATATCAGTGTTACATAAAAATATGTTATCTGAATTATAATAATTACTAGTTTTTCTTTTCTGTATGACGCTCCCATATCCCCGCTAGCAACGTGGCGATCAAAAGGCCCAACGGCCAGATCATTGCGGCGCGCGCCAACCCCGATCATGGGGTCCGCATGGAAAGGAAATAGCATGAATAAGACTGCAATCTCACTTGCTGCTGCTGTACTTGCAGCGTCTCTCGCCACATCGGCATTCGCTGGCGAGCACAGAACCAGGCTTGGCGTATTGAGCTGCGATGTCGAAGGCGGCGTCGGACTGCTGCTAGGCTCGAGCAAGGCTGTAACCTGCAATTTCAAGCACGCCAACGGCTCGGTGGAGAGGTACACGGGCCGGTCAAGCAAGATTGGCCTGGATGTCGGCGTCACCGGCGAGACCCATTTGAAGTGGGTAGTGTTCACGCCTATTGGCAACAAGGTCGGTGAACACGCGCTGGCCGGCAAATACGTTGGCATTTCTGCAGCTGGTGCTCTCGGCATTGGATTGGGCGCCAATGCCCTTGTTGGCGGGTCCGGCAAGAAGGTCGGTTTGCAGCCGCTGAGTGTCGAGGCCGGCACCGGCGTTAATATCGCGATGGGTGTCGCATCGCTGACGCTCAACCCAATGTAAGCGGTTTGCTTGCGCCCAAGACTACTGCCGACAGGACATGCGTTTGTTTCAGTTCTGCCAGCACGTTGGAGGGCGTTCGCCTGCTGGCAATTGCATTGCCAGTTTGAGCCGGCGAGACCTCACCGCCAGAGGTCTCGCCGGTACTGTCCGCACAAGTCGGGCAGCGTGGCGACCATACGGCTGTCTTTGGAACCGAACCGTGAACAGACTAGTGCGGCTTCTCCAATTCCTTTGTTGCCGTGGGCGTCTGATCCCCATCAGACTCCATCGGATCGATTTCCAGAATAGTCTGCGACATGACCACAGATTCGCTGTATGCCGGCCGATCCTCATCGATTACGGCCGTCCGCTGAGTCAACCGGTGTACGGCAAAACAGCCAACCAGGAAATGAACGCCGGCAGTGAACATAAACAGTGCGTGGACGCCAGTGCTGCGCATCGTGAAAGATGCAATCAGCGGGCCGACAATGGCTCCCGCTGCATAAACCAGCAATAAACCACTCGATGCCTCGACAAAACCATCATCTTCGACGACATCGTTAAGATGGGCTGCACACAAGGAATATATCGGAAACGCAGACAGCCCAAAGGCGGCAGCTCCGACATACAGAAATACTTGTGCGGCCTGGCTGGCGAAAACGAGACCAATTCCTGCAGCCGCCGCGGCAGCGCAGGTTCCTATGATGACCCTGCGTCTGTCCATTTTGTCGGACAGAAATCCGATTGGCCACTGAGCGATCGCACCGGCAATGACAACGATACTCATGAAGGATGCAACTCGGGTCGTGTCAGTCACATCAGTTTGGGCAAACACTGGCGCCAACGACCAGAAAGAACCGTTGGTCAATCCCACTCCAAAACAGCCGACAACGCCGACCGGGGAAATCTTTGCCAGATGTCTCAGTCTCAATCTGACAATGGCGGGCGATGCCGGCGCGGATGCGGTTGTTAATGCGACCGGAATTGCAGAGACCGATAACAGCATCGATGCGAGCGCAAACAAGAGCAGCGTCGAAACGCTCGAAAGCGTCACCATCATTTGCCCGATTGTGACGACTGTCAGATTGATCACGGTGTAGACAGAAAAAACGAACCCGCGACTCTCATTGGTTGCTTTCTCATTCAACCAGCTCTCGATGATCATGTAGAGACCGGCGAAACAAA
This sequence comes from Hyphomicrobiales bacterium, assembly GCA_013002595.1. GTDB lineage: Bacteria > Pseudomonadota > Alphaproteobacteria > Rhizobiales > Aestuariivirgaceae > JABDJG01. Next base: position 3,799 of record JABDJG010000409.1, read on the forward strand.
AGCCGGTACCTGCCCGGGCAATCCACCAGACGAGTTCTTCGGTTATGATGCCGTGTATCAATGGCAGGACGGAACAGGCCGCTACCAGTGCGGCAAAGCTTCGAATGTGTCCAACGCGGACCACGATGTGCGCGCCGAGCAAGCAACCGGCCGCAAACCCGACGAAGTAGGCCGACCCCATAATGCCGATTGCAAAGGATGAATACTCCTCCGCGGCGGCACGCACCGGTAGCAGCACGCCCTGAAGGCCGTTGCCCATCAATAGCAACGAGACGCTCAACAGCAATGCCGAAACCGGAATGAGTTGTTTGATTTGCTCGCGCAACGCCCTCAGTCCCCCATTAAAACAAGATCACACTGAGCAATTCATGCCTTGAGTGCCAATTGTCGATCGCACTTTTAGATCTGACATTCGAGTTACGCGATGCGATTGCCTACCGCGCTCAGTAGCATGAAACGCTTGTTTCTAGATATTTTCAATGTCCAACTGGCGCCGGGTCCGGTTTAGGCGTCAGTTCCGAAACGGTTCGGATGATTTGTCGTGGGTAAATTGACCCTAGAACGGGAGCGGCTTTCTCGAAATTCAAACAAGAAAATCTTATGTAATCCATAATAAATTAATATTTGCAAAAGCGAAAATGAAACCCAAATAAGCAGAAAGAATTCGGTCGGTCACGGTCACGCGGCTGACAAATGGCTTGTGAAGAACCAAAGGATCCAATCTATGTTGAAGACAAGAATTTCAGGACTGGCGGCCCGTGCAGCTCTCATGGGAGTTCTGCTGAACTTCGCGGCCGTCGGAATTGCACCTGAGTCATTCGCTGCTGACACTGAGAAAAGTGAGACTGACAATCAGTCAGATACCAACTTGGAAGCCGCGTCATTGAATGCGGGAGCGTTGGTGCAAGATGCGGAAGCCACACTGATTGACATGATGGACCGCCCAAGATTTGCCAAGGTGATGAAAAGAGCCAAGGGCCTAATCATCTTTCCGTCATTGCTTAAAGCGGGGTACTTCGTGGGCGGTAAATCAGGCTCGGGTGTATTGGTCTTGAAGAACGAAGACGGCACCTGGAGCTATCCGGCTTTCTATCAGATAACGGGCGGCAGCTTTGGTCTTCAAATCGGCGTTTCGGTATCTCAGGTTGCCATAGTATTAATGAGCGATCAGGCGGTTGATGCGGCGATCAACGGTAATCTCAAACTGGGCGGCGAACTTGGTGTCGCCATTGGTCCGGCTGCGGTCGATGCCGGCATCGATACCAATTACGACATGTTGACCTTTACCATCTCGAATGGCCTCTTTGCCGGTGTGGCATTGGACGGGTCGACCATCACAAAAACGCCTAAACGCAATCATGCGTTCTATGGCCCCGAGGTGAAAACCCGCGAGATCCTGATTGCCCAAACGGTCATGAATCCAAAGGCGAATTCGCTGCTGACAAGACTTGGAGCCGCTTCGTCGCCAAGCAATTGAAAATCTAGTATCGTTGAGACCGGCTGCATAAACAACTACTATAGGGTTTTCTGATTTTGAAGAGGACAACCCCTGCCAACCCAAGAAAGAAGATTGGAAATGAACAAATCAGTTTCACTAACCACCGCCATGACAGCACTTTTCCTGGCCGCAACAACTGCTTCATCTTATGGGCAGGGTACCGGCTCACCGCTGGTTGACTCTGTCTATGGCGCCGGTATCGGTGGTGGCATTGGTGCGGCCATCGATGGCAAGAAGGGTGCTCGCAAAGGTGCAATTGCCGGCGGTGTTCTGGGCCTTGCCGGCGGCATGCCAACGCAGTACCCCTATCAGGCCCAGCAAGGCAATCCGCTCGTCGGCGGTGTCGTCGGTGCCGGTGTGGGCGGCGGTATCGGTGCTGCCATCGACGGCAAAAAAGGTGCCAGAACCGGTGCGATCATCGGCGGCGTGGCCGGCGTGGTTCAAGGCGCTGCTCAACAGCCAAGGTATCAATACGCCCCTCCACCGCCTCGTTATGGCTATGCGCCAGTGCGCAGATACCGCTACGCCCCGCCACCGCAGCGGTACGTGGTCCAGCGGCCGGTTGTCTATCGAACCTATGTGGCACCTCCCTCGCTGTTTATTACCAATGTACAGCGCTCACTGGTGAACCTGGGATACAACCCGGGTAGTATCGATGGCCAGATGGGACCCTCAACCGCTTCTGCGATTAGTGCTTACCAGCATAATTTTGGCCTTATCGTCACCGGTCGCCCTACCGCGGAGCTTTATGCCCACATGCGCCGCAATGGTGGCTAGTGCCCACTTGGGGGCCCGTCAGGGCCCTCAATTCTGAAATCATTCAAGTTGAGGATCAAACCTGACATGAACCATATAACCCGTCACAAAGGCCTTCAGTGCCTTGTAATTGCTCTGGTCATAGGTGGCATGGCGTCTGCCGCAGCTCGCGCCGAAGAGCGTACAATGACTGCATTTTCACCCATCACCACAACCGGACAGTTGCTGCAGACCGGCAGCAATCTTGCATCGTTTGCCGGCATTGCAACCGGCATCATGATTGTCGAGTCGGATCGCGGACTGGCAAATGCCGGCAACGTCTCCTGCACCATCAATCTGGAGATGTCATCGGCTGACGACGGCACCAATGGTGTTGGCAGATGTTCCGTCATTGGTTCCGAAGGCAACCGTCTCTACGGCGCATACACGTGTACAGGCATTCTCGGATTTGGCTGCAAGGGTGAGTTTACGATCGATGGCGGTACCGGTGAATTTGCCGATGCCAAAGGATCAGGAGAGTTTTTGATCCGCAGTCTGGTTGCAGAGACGGCCTTTTCAATTACCCCTACGGAGCTGAATGGGGCTGCGGACGGCATTGCCATGTGGCAGGGCATCAAATTGACCGTTGAAGCCCCGGCACCCGTCAACAACTGACCCAATCACAAAGCATTTGTCACGCCCAAAAACCATCGGACGATTTAGTCCCGAAAAGACTGGCCGCTATGATGGATCCAACAATTACGGAGCTACAATCATGTTAAAGAAAATTGCAATGACTGTTTCGATCTTGGCCTTTTCGGCAACGCTCGCCTTTTCTGCCAAACCGATCAGCGATCAAAAGGCGTGCGAAGCGCGCCTGAAAACCCACACCGAAATGCTTTCTGAAAGTGATGCGGGCGAAAGGACCGATGGTATGGTCGCCGATCTCCTGAAGGTCTTCGAGCACTTGTGCGACACCAAAGCCTACAAAGAGGCATTGTGGGTTGGCGACACAATCCGAGGCCTGTTGGCGACGGAAAACTAGCCGGGTCGGCATTGTTCGATTTGGTGAATGTCGTCAATTGACAACAACACAATGAAACAGCCAGCGCCAATCTGGCGTTAGGCTGTTCAGGAGACCTGGATGAGTGAGATCAATGAAATCAAAATTAAGCTGGAAGAGAAGCTTTTGGAGCTGACCTCCCGGGCAAAAACCATAGACGACGACCTCAGCGAGGCTGCAGACGACGACTGGTCGGAAAATGCCGTCGAGTCCGAAGGCGATGAGGTTCTTGAAAAGATCGGCAACATGGCCGTCGACGAAATCAGGAAAATCAAACTGGCGCTGATTAAGATCGAAGATGGAACTTACGGCATTTGCGAGAGATGCAAAGTCAGGGTTTCTGTCGAACGGCTTGAAGCACTGCCTTATGCAACCAGATGCATAAATTGCTCGTAAGAAGAATATCGGATGATGGATAGTTCATTTCGCGCACAAATTCTTGGCTTCTCGAATCTGGAAGAAATCGACGGCGCTTGGGTATCCGAGGACTATTCCGCTCTGCTCGAAAGCATGGAGTTTGGCGATCAGGCCGGGTTGGAAAAGACTGAGTTGCGGGACATGTGTATCATGTCGTTGCAGGATCTGGAGCCCGAAGAGGCCGCATATTTGGTGCTCAATTATCGCCTGGGCGACGTTCTTCGAGACGGACAGATCCACAATGCTGCCCATGAGATGCTTGATGAAAAACTCTGGGAGGAATATGTAGACCCCAAACTCCACGAATCTATGTTTAATGTAGGAAGCCTGTTGTTTCAGGCATTTCCCCGGTTGTTCCCGGAGCCCGATGCGGTTCAGGTGAAGCTGGAAGTCACGGCAGCAAATGCAGCGTCGAAGGCACTGCTGTTTACCCCGCTCGATGAGTCATTTTTGTTGCGATTGCTCGCCGATGGTATGGATGGACAGTCGGTACTGTATCGCCTTTATGGCGAACAGTTGCAGGGGAAGTCGTTTCCAAATGCCGAAGATATTGTCTGGATAGTTCGCACACAGGTCGTGAACGAAGACACCATGCAGATCGAAGTTATTGGTTCTGGATATTGGTTGGATGCGTTGAGGCATAGCAAGTCGTTCAATTCGGCCGCTTATGCCGATGAAACCCAATCGGCTCTTTCGTAACCAACCCATTGGGAGACGGCTGCTTGGTGCCAAAAGTTCCTGGTAATCCGTTCATAGTCTGTCACGTTTGTGGCAAGGACTTCGCTGCTCAAATTCTGCGCCTGTCGAGCCTGTGCGCAACCGGCGGGTGGTCGCTGCAGCGGCCTTTCATAGAATTGTTGGGGGGCCGCAACTTCATTGCAACACATTGTGGGACTACCTGATCGATATTGGCGACATCGACCGACCCGAGGCGGATGACAAATGACAATCACGAAATTTACCGCGTTGCCGGCGGTCCTTCTGCTCATGGCCGGTTGCACAACCCTGGCCGCAATCGATGAGACGTCGACCCCGTCGGCTAACCCCCAACTGGAGCGCATGTTGATCGCGACCACCCGGGCACGCTCGCTTAACCCTGGCGACCTGTATTCCGGCGAGCGTGGCGCGCGCCTGGACCATGCAAAGGTGACGGTGTCCATACCACCGGTTCACAAGGCGGGCACACTGGAGAAGCCCCGTTTTGGCGCGCCATCTACGGCACGACACTTCACCCTACATGATCGCGCCTATGTCGACAGCGAGGATGCTTTCAAACGCGCGGTCAATGCAGAACTCGCGGCACGCCCAAAAGAAAACCGCGATATTCTGCTGTTTGTTCATGGCTACAACAACGATTTCCGTGACAGCGTGTTGCATTTTTCCCAATTCGCCCATGATACCGGGTTTGCCGGCGCCCGCGTCTTGTTCAGTTGGGCGTCTCGAGGAAGTCCGGTAGAGTATTTTTACGACCGGGAAAGCGCGACTATTGCCCGTGACGGTTTTGAACGGACTCTGCGGTTGCTGGCACAAACCAACGTGCGCAAGGTGCACATCATGGCCCATTCGATGGGCAACTGGGTTGCCATGGAAAGCCTGCGCCAGTTGCAGATAAGTGGCAATGCGACACTGGGAGGGAAAGTCGGTGAGGTCATCCTTGCTTCGCCGGATATCGACGTCGATGTTTTCAAGTCGCAAATGCGCCGCCTTGGCCAACCAGTGAAACCCTACCATCTGCTTATTTCGCGTGACGACCGGGCGCTCAGTCTTTCGCAGCGGTTGTCGGGCAATCTTCCGCGCGTGGGCAATTTCTCGAACGACCGAGAAATCGCCCAGCTTGGGATTATCGTTTACGATGCAACCAGTGTTAAATCCGCCGGCAAACTGGGGCATGCAAAGTTCGCCGACGCGCCGCAGATCGTGCAACTTCTCGGGCGCCGCCTCAGCAAGGGAAACGTCTTTGCCGACAACAAGCCAAAATTGTCCGACCGGCTACATTCGCTAGGCCGCAACGTTGGCAACATTGTTGTCACGACCGGCGAAATCGTGATCCATGCGCCGGAAACAGTATTGACCCGCCCGGAAGAAATCATAGCCGCCCCGGTCGAAGTTTTGAACAAAACCGTCAAGGGCAGCAAGGGCTTTTCGAATTAGCGGTCGGCTGGCACACATATTCAGAAGTGGCAATTCGATTGGTGGGCTGTTGGCGCCTGACCGTTAGTGGGAATTGAATTTGATTCCGACTGATACAGACGCGACACCGAAGCCCTGCCACGTTTGTGGTTGGAATGGGATTTTTTCGATGAGATGCCACCTTGTTACTGCTCTAGAACCCGATGACTGATAATATCCGTTGTTCAATTCGCCTTGCGATTTGGGGTCTGGATTCTGCAAATGGTTAACAAGGCAAAAAGAAATGCCCGGGTGTAAGCCGGGCATTTCCGCATGATGCCAGTTTCTGGGCGACTGGCTTGGCTGAGTTCAGCAACTCGCACGTCCAACATCGGGGTGTTGTCATGCTTTGCCTCGGTATTAAGCGGGGGCGGGGACCGAAGCTAATTGCCGGTTATTCAGCGATCATGAATTCACCATCCTGGATGGTCACGTTCTCATCACCTTCGAACTCCTGCTCGGCACCATTCGGCAGCTTGATCGTGCATCCTTGATCACAGATGTCCGTCAGGCTCTGTCCACCAGGCAACTGAAGGGTCTGCAGATCAGCACCGCCTTCGCCAAGGATGACTTCTAGGCCATATTCGACCTCGTCATTATTGGTGAGTGTCAACGCGTTAGCTGTGCCTGCCATCATGGCCAGTGTGCCAAATGTGGCAGCAAGTACTTTCCAGTTCATTTTCGGTCTCCAAGTATCGAAGCTGATTGCCTTGAAACTAGCATCAGCCGTTTGCGGGTTTGGTCTGGACGGCTGGTTTGGCATGGGTGCCAGGTTTGCCTTCGGCGGCCTTGCCGCCTTTCCAGGTTTGTTTCGGTTTGTTTTGCTTCGGTTTCATTTCGGGGGCTCCGGTAAACAGCGACAATCGCTGATGGGGTGCATATAGGGCCAATTTTCATCCCGGAAAAGCGAATTTAATTCGTGATTGGTATCGATATTTTCGATAGACTAATATGCGTTGTTAATCCGTTAGTTGGCCGTTCCAGCGAGCTGATGAAGAGGCGTGATCATGGATGTAACCCTTGCAAAGACCTTTCTGGCGGTGGTTGAAACCGGCAGCTTCGTCGAGGCGGCAAACCGGGTCTTTGTGACCCAGTCGACTGTAAGCGCGCGTATCAAGTCATTGGAAGACCAGCTCGGCAAGGTATTGTTTGAACGAAGCAAGGCCGGCGCATCACCGACGCCGGCCGGTGTCCAGTTTCAAAAGCACGCCCAGGCCATGGTCAGGGTTTGGGAACATGCACGCCTGGAAATCTCGTTGCCTGAAGGATATGAGGCCTCGCTCACTGTTGGTGGACAATACAGCCTTTGGGAAGGCTATCTTCTTGAATGGCTGACCGTTATGAGACACAACTCCCCGCAGGTTGCAATTCGCGCCCAGGTGGGATTTTCCGACACCTTGATGCAAGACTTGATCGACGGGACGCTCGATCTCGGCGTGATGTATACGCCGCAAGGTCGACCGGGCTTTGAAGTTCAGATGTTGTTCGAGGATGAGCTGATCCTCGTCACGGGCGATGCCGCTTCAGATCAAATGCCGGTCACGAATTACGTCTTCATTGATTGGGGCCCGGAATTCAGAGCCGATCATGCTTTGAACTTTCCCGAAATATCGGTGCCTGGGACCTATCTGGAACTCGGTTCTCTGAGCATGCAGTATCTGGTCCAGAGCAAATCGGCCGGTTATGTGCCCAGACGGATCGCGGCGCAACATCTTAAAGCAGGAACATTAAAGCAGGTGCGAAAGGCGCCGGAGTTTTCTTATCCAGCCTATGCAGTCTATCCGAGCGATGCCGATGCAGACCTCTTGCAGGTGATGCTCGACGAACTGATGACGACAGCAGAAAGAATTGACGCGGAGACGCAGTGATTGAAGGTCAAATTGTTGTCAGCGGCAATCCAATGGAAGACATCGTCTGATGCGTCCGCACCGTACGTGTCGGTCCCACACAACCATTGGCGGCACGGTGCCGGTTGATGCCGACGGGAAAACGTTTGGCATCGGGGACGCATCAGTACTGGCGGAAAGGTGTTTTGAGTTCATTACCGACGCGCTCAACCGCGCGGGATCAGGATGGCACGATGTGGTCAGGCCCCGAATTATTCCGTCAGACATCGATGACTGGAAGGCAGCTGTGGACGTAAAGGCCAACTATTGCCGCGCCGCGAGGCTATACCAGTTGACACGATCATGCAGGATACACGGTTTGTGAACCCGGATCGGCTCGTGGAAATCGAGGGAGACGCCGTAGTGGCGACCAGCCCATAACTTCAAACCAGTGGTTTGAAATCGAATTCTTCGATAGAACAGATCGATTAAATTCGGTTTGCAAATGAAACGGCTGACACTATCTTTCAATTGAGCAGTTGTGACGAGTTCACATTGGTCCTGACAACATTAACAGTAGATGACCAAATTGCAGCCCGGCTGCTCTTTTATTTCTCAGTCTGCAACGGTGCACCCGCATTGCAGGTTGAAGGTCCCGGAAAGCATGTGAAATGACACGCGTTACACAGTTAGAAGGTCGCCGCTTTGAAAACTGGTATCGGCCAGTTCAAGGCCTGGGCGGTCTCGCGTCGCGATGCCTACAGCGTAAGCTCGATCAAAAATCGGCTGGTCGCGGATCGTGCTGTGAAAACGAGGAACTAATGTCGGACTTGTGGTTTGACGGCTTTCCTGAGTTGATGGAACGCAAGCAAATCGTTCTAGCCCTGTATCAAGAGCATGACAAAAATATCGAGACTAAGCCTCAAACCATTCACCAGCGACCTGTGCCGCACGCTGTCAAAGTACACATGCAGAAGGGCAAACCTCCATCACGTCGCAAGAGGGCACGAGCGATTTCAAACATCAAGGCTGCTGCATAGGTTGGTTTCAGGACGGCCATAGACCCCCGCCTATTGGAACTGTCGGAAATACCGGAGTTGAATCACGCTTCTTCGGTGTGAGTTGTGCCGACGCTTTCAACCAAATCCACCTACCAGGAGCAACTGCCCCGGTCTTATCCAGGGCTTGGGCGCCCAATTGCTTTGCGCACGCAAGGCCACCCCCAAAGCAGGAAACCGACCATGAAAGTCGAGCGAATTCTAGATCTGAAAGGATCACATGCAGCTACGGTAACGCCGGATGCCAAAATCTCAGCTGTGCTGGCTGCCCTTGAATCAGAAGATGTCGGCGCGCTTGTCGTGAGCACCGATGGGTTGCATATCGATGGAATCATCTCTGAACGAGACGTGGTCCGTGGATTGTTGAGCCTGGGGAGTAAGGTGCTCGACCATCAGGTTCATGAACTGATGAGTTCCGATGTTGTCACATGCACGGCGGATGACCACGTCGCTGCAGTGATGGCCCTTATGGACGACAGAAACATCCGGCACGTACCTATTACCAACACAGGAAAACTCGCCGGCATCGTAAGCATACGTGACATCGTCAAACTGAGACTTAATGAGGTTCAGGTCGAAGCTGACGCGATGCGTCAATACATCGGCACCGCATAGCAGTAGTCAACCGGCGATTCCCAATGTCTGCCAAATTGTCAGATGGTGTGACACGAACGCCGCTTGCATGGCTTGAGTGAAACTATAGGGGCAACGGGCCAAGCCGCGCTCTTGTATATGGTTGTGGAGTTGATAACGCGCCCTGCGGCAACACCGCTTATGAGCATCACAACAAGGGCAGCGAACAAACAAAAGAGCACCCCGAGCAGCGTCGTATGCATCACTTTCTGCGTCATGGTCGTCAGCCTCCTTTCCGATCGAAACTTATTCAATCGCTAGCCGATAAAGGTCTTTTCAATTGTGGTATAGTGAATTTTATCATCAGATAATATCGGTATTGCCGATGTATAAAATTGTTATGGAATGTCAAGCGGTTATCGCCCTCGAAATACGTAACCCTCTGATTGTAATGCGGAACTTCAAAGAGTTGGCAGTTGAAGTGGTTGGGGAAACCACCATGTGAGTCATCAAGGCTGACACAATGTCAGCTCACGCCGGTTTCGCCGGTGGGATGGCCTGTCGGAAACCGGTCTCATTGATAGTGGAGGCAACAATGTCGCGAACTAACTACTCGTGGAACCATATGACCGTGAGGACGATGATTGTCGTCGCACTGGTCGTAGCGGCGGCCATACTGGTCGTCTATTTCATGACGCCAGAAAGTTTAACTACTGGTGGAGTGCCCGTTAACTAACCGTCGCTGAAGCAACCGAGGCAGCTTTATGCGAGATCGATACCGGAGCCGGGTAGCCACTAAATAGCTGCCCGGTTCTTTGGGACAATGTGGTACAAGTTACAATGACTTGAGGAACGATATAGGTCCAACACAAAATATTACTGGTAGCCGATAATGGCACCGTTTGGAGCGCCGTCAGTGTTAAGAAATTCTATCCAAATCAAATGGCGCGCAGCGCTAATTGCGCTCGCCATGATTTATATCTCGAGCCCGATGTTTGAAAGATCAGCACAGGCTGCGGAATGCAGTCAGTCAGCGGTCGTCGAAAAGGCAGCGGGCGCGTTGATTGAAGCCGCCCGCGCTGGATCGGCGGCCGGATTTGCCAAGGCGCTTGAGACCTACGCCGACATGAATGCAATTGCCCTGTTTGCGATCGGCAAACATCGCAAGGCTCTGCCGGCACCTCGCCAACAGGAGTTTGTCGCACTCACGACGAAGTTTGTCTCCCGCACCTTTAACGATTATCGACTGAAATTCAGAGCACAGTCGCTGACGGTGACAAGGTGCAATGGTGACAAGATAATCGGCAATCTGGAATTCCTCGGCGGCAAACCACCACAGCCGGTTACCTGGCGCATGAACGGAGGTCGAATTGCCGATATCAACATCCAGAACGTTTGGCTTGGCCAACTCCTGCGCAAGAATTTTGAGACAGTAATGGCGAAATCAAATGGGGACATTGATGCCCTGTTCACGCATATGAAAAAGCAGATTCAATCGGCGACCTGAATTCGTTCCTGGCCGTCCGGATCGTAGGCTCGCGCCACCTGGCATGGTGGATCCGGCGTAAGGTCTGGTACATCATCGGGACCGAATTCTTCTGGTGAAAAATTCATCAGACTTACAAGGACAATCCAACGAGAATCTATCTGCACGATGTTGTCTGCAACCGCGCCACAGCTGTGATCGTATCGCATTTTTAATATGCCCTTAATCTGCCGGCTTCATCTGTTTGAACACCATTGGCAAATCGACCGACGCTGATTTTCATTTAGGGCCAGGCCGCCTTAATGATAATCAAAAATCTTGCGTAATCATGATCGGATATCCCTATGGATAAATACCTGTAAGCTCGGGGATTGAGACAGATGCCAGCAAGTTATCTATTTGAAAGACCGATATTAAGTGCCTGAAAAATTCGCATTACAGGTGAATTGATTCCCCCTAAAAACGTAGCCACCTCTCAAGCTGCGCGAATAGCCAATGCCACAACCACGGTAAGCGGACCGCGCAAAAAGCCGGATCACCGGCAAATAGTTTCGGATGTAGCTTGAGAGCCTAGGAGAACGACGATGACCGCCAAAGCGGTGTGTTTCAAAAGCAACGCCCGGCAACGCATGCTCAATGGCGTCGATGTGTTGGCCAATGCGGTGAAAGTCACTCTTGGCCCGCGCGGTCGCAATGTGCTGATCGAAAAATCCTTTGGCCAGCCGCGCTCGACGAAAGATGGTGTAACGGTTGCCAAAGAGATCGAGCTGGAGGACCGGTTCGAGAACATGGGCGCCCAGATGCTGCGCCAGGTGGCCACGAAAACGAGTGATATTGCCGGCGATGGAACGACCACCGCGACAATTCTGGCACAGGCCATAGTCCGCGAAGGGGTCAAAGCCGTGACAGCGGGCATGAATCCCATGGATCTCAAACGTGGCATTGAGCTGGCAGTCAGTGCGGTGGTCGAAGATCTGAAGTCTCGGTCCAAACCAGTCGAAACCAATGAGCAAATCGCCCAGGTTGGCACGATCTCGGCAAATGGCGATCGTGAGATAGGTGATTTTCTTGCCCAGGCGATGGAAAAAGTAGGGCGCGAGGGTGTCATCACGATAGAGGAAGCCAAGAGCCTTTCGACCGAACTGGAGGTCGTCGAGGGTTTGCAGTTCGACCGGGGATATCTGTCACCGTATTTTGTGACGGACGCTGAAAAGATGCAAAGCATTCTCGAAGAACCCTACATTCTATTCCATGAAAAGAAACTGTCGGGCCTGCAGGCAATGCTGCCGCTGCTGGAAAAAATCTCCAAACAGGCCAAACCTCTCCTGATCGTTGCCGAAGATGTGGAAGGCGAGGCCCTGGCGACATTGGTCGTCAATAGGCTGCGTGGCGGGCTTAAGTGTGCTGCCGTCAAAGCGCCCGGCTTTGGCGACCGTCGCAAGGCGATGCTGCAAGACATGGCTGTGCTCACGGGCGGCCAGATGTTGTCGGAAGAGCTCGGTATCAAGCTTGAGAACATTTCACTCGACATGCTCGGCTCAGCCAAAAAAGTGGTTATCAAGAAGGACGACACGACAATTGTCGGTGGCGCCGGCAAGAAAACTGATATCGATGCCCGCCGCAACCAGTTGCGAGAGCAGATCGGGTCGACCACGTCCGACTACGATCGCGAAAAACTTCAAGAGCGCTTGGCCAAACTGTCCAATGGTGTCGCCGTTATCAAGGTTGGGGGCGCCAGCGAGACCGAGGTCAAGGAACGCAAAGACCGGGTGGATGATGCCATGCATGCAACCCGTGCTGCAGTTGAAGAGGGAATATTGCCGGGCGGCGGGACGGCCCTTCTTTATGCCATGCTTTCGCTTGGTGACCTCAAACCCGATAATCCGGATCAGCGGACCGGTGTTGACATCGTGCGCAGGGCGCTTCGAATTCCAGCTCATCAGATCATTCAAAATGCCGGCAAGGAAGGCTCGGTGATTGTTGGAAAACTTATCGAAATGAATGACGAGAACCACGGCTACGATGCCGCCAATGACCGTTATGCAGACATGATCGAAGCCGGGATCATCGACCCCACCAAAGTCGTCCGTACGGCGCTGGAAGATGCAGCTTCAATCGCCGGTTTGATGATCACGACAGAAGCCATGGTGACCGACAGGCCGAAACACTTGAACGGTGCGGCGGCACTGCCAGACACATTCAATGGAATGGACTTCTAAATCTGAACTAGAGGCATAAAGTCGAAGATCATGAGCATCCGCGATATGACGAATTGGGCACCGCGAAGGTTCACTGCATCGGGACCGAGTAGCCGCAGAGCGATCGACCAGTTGCATTGCCGAATGGATCGCCTCTGGGA
>JABDJG010000415.1 GCA_013002595.1 Hyphomicrobiales bacterium
AGGCGATACGTTTGACTTTGCAGATATCAAGCCGGATGACAAAACCGCAGACGAGGCTGACTTTAATATATGGCAGCAAAACTTCGGCGCTGACCCCACGAGCGCCGCTGAACTAAACGGTTCTATCACGTGGCTCGACCCTTCCTTGGATGAAGAACTTGGAACGATCGAACTAAAAGACTCTGGTGATGACTTGATCATCTAATTGACACGGCAATAACTTGGACGCCATGCGCTGCAGCCAGCTTGCAGGAAACAGAGGCGCCCAATTGTCTGAACCATCTCATTCTCACCGCCGTTGCTTCTTGGATGGATTTCCGCTTCGGGTCAAAAATGGCCTTTCAATTCACCTTCCTTGAGCGTCTGATACGTGGTCAAAAGCGGAAGCATCACCCCAGAACGTCCGTTGTCGGGGGCATGGCTGCCGTCCTTTGGCGGCCTGCCGGCCTACATCGAAAAATGTCAGGACGTCGTTGCCAACGGCTATGAGGGCTTCAGCTTCAGCGCCGGGTGAAGGTCACAGCGATATTGGATTTCAATCAATCAGCGAGCCGTCGCCGTTGAAGAACGGGTACGGTCCGCCGAATTCGCCGATGAAGCTGAGGTGGCCGATCAGGTGGTTGTCTTCATTGAGATAGACCAGTCTTGTGGCAGCCGGCTCGAGCGCGAACGCGGGGACCGGGTTTTCCACAAGATCGAGGGCGACGGCATGGCACGGGCTCGGCCCGATACTGGCGATTGTGCCGGCCCATCTTGTCTCGATGGCGCGATGGACGTGGCCGCACAGGATCATCTGGACCTGCCGGTGCCGGGCGATGATCTCGCCAAGGGCTTCATTGTTGCGGCAGTTCTGCCAGTCCATATGGCCGATGCCGGTGATGAACGGCGGGTGATGCATGAACATCAATGTCGGCTTGTCCCGGTCCTGGTTGAGACAGGCCGCCAGCCAGTCGAGCCGCTCCTGGCACATATTGCCGTATGCCTCGCCCGAAACCAGCGTGTCGAGGCCGATCAGGCGAACCGGGTGGTCCTCGATCGCATAATTGAGAAATCCTGCAGACGGCAGATAGCTGTGATCTGCAAAGGCCTGGCGCATGGCCTCGCGCTCGTCATGGTTGCCCGGCACGACGAAATACGGCATCGACAGTTCATCCAGGATCGGACGGGCAAAGGCGTATTCGTCCGGCGTGCCGAAATCCGTCAGATCACCGCTCATCACAACGGCATCGGGCCGCGGCTTGAGTGAGTTGAGGTGCGCGACACAGGCCGTGAGGCCGGCAACGGTGTCCACCTTCTGGTAGGCAAGCTGGCCGTTGGCCTTGATATGCGGGTCGGTTATCTGGGCAATTATCATCTAATCAAGCTTCATGAGTGCATCCGGTCTGATCGTGAGGCCGAGTTCCTGTCCCTTAGAAAATACCCTGCGCTCGGTTGTCTCAACCACGATCGTCTGCTCGCTGATGCCGTCCAGGAGGACCTTGGTGCGGTCGCCCAGGAAGTACGATGCGATGACCTGCCCGCGCAGCTGTGCCTTGTCCAGCGCCACGATTGAGGCATCTTCCGGCCGGAACAGGACAATCGCCTCGGCGGCATCCGGTCCGCTCCACGGCAATGTGCCGCCCGAGGTCGCCAGCCTGCCGTTCTTTGCCTGTCCGTGCAGTTTGTTGATCGTGCCGATGAAGTCGGCAACAAAGCCATTTGCCGGCTTGTAATAGATGTCGCGCGGCGTGCCGGTCTGGGCAACGACGCCATGGTCCATGACGACGATGCGATCGCCGAGCGCCATCGCCTCGTTCTGGTCATGGGTGACATAGACCGCGGTAATACCCAGACCGCGCAGCAGCTGGTCGACTTCGACCCGCAGACGTTCGCGCAGCAATGCATCGAGCGCGGTGAGCGGCTCATCGAGCAGCAACACGCGCGGCCGCACCGCAATCGCGCGGGCCAGGGCGACACGCTGGCGCTGACCGCCGGACAGCTGGTCGATGCGCCGCTCGGCAAGTTCGCCGATCTGCATCATGTCGAGCATTTCGCCGACCCGGCGGGCCTTGTCGTCATTGGCCATTTTGCGCACCGTCAGGCCGTAGGCGACATTCTCCTCGACGCTCATGTTCGGAAACAGCGCATAGGACTGGAACACCATGCCGACATTACGCCGTTCAATCGGCAGATGGGTCACGTCGTCTTCGCCAAACAGCACCTGCCCGCCTGGATCGGGCGATTCGAGCCCGGCGATGATCCGCAATGTCGTTGTCTTGCCACAGCCGGATGGCCCGAGCAGGACGACGGTCTCGCCGGCATCGATCTGCAGCGTCAATGGTTCCAGTGCCCGGGTGCCGTCCGGAAACGTCTTGGCGCATTCGGTGAGCCGGATATCGATGGGCTGGGCGGACTGGTTCATGCCGAGGCCTTGTTGGTGTTTTGGGCGGTTTGACTGTTGCGCGAGGTCTCGCGCGGCTGGCCATACAATTGCAGGGCGATCAAGAGCGGCAGGATCATGACCATGAAGACCAGCGTGTAGGCGCTGGCGACTTCGAGCCGCATCGAGGCATAGCTGTCGGCCAGGCCGACCGGCAAGGTCTTGGTCAGCGGCGTGTGCAGCATCCACGTCAGATTGAATTCCCCAACCGACAGCGTCACCACCATGAGCGAACCGGCAAGGATGCCGGCCCGGCAGTTCGGCAGGATGATGGTGAAGAACCGCTGCCAGAAGTTGGCACCTAGGCTTGCAGCGCCCTCTTCCAGGGTCCTGAAATCAAAGCTCGACAGAACCGCCAGCACCGAGCGCACCATGAACGGCAGGGTATAAAGCACATGGCCGACCAGGATGAACAGCCAGCTGGTGCGAAAGTCGCGAAAACCGCCATAGGTGATGATCAGCGCAAGGGCGATGGCCAGCCCCGGAATGGCAATCGGCAGCACCAGGGTTTCTTCGATGATGCGGGCCGTGCGGCCGGACTTCTTGGCCAGCACGTAAGCGGCCGGGACACCGATCAGCAGATCGGCGATCAGGCAGGCAATCGCAATCAGCAACGATAGATAGATTGTACCGGCATAAAGCTCCCACACTTTGAACACCCAGCGCAGCGTCAGGCCGCTCTTGACCCCTTGAAAGAAGTTCTCCGTGACGCCGGCCTTGATCGACAGGAACACCGGCACGATCAGGAAAGCACAGACCAGCAGCGTGAAGCCTAGGTTGAGATAGAATATGCCGGATCTGCGCATCACGCTGCCGCCGCAACAGTGGAGCCGGCCAGCGAGCGGGCGATATAAAGCGCAATCCAGGTGATGATGCCCAGCATGATGCTGAGCGCTGCTGCTGTTGCAAAGTTCGCATTGAGGGTGAACTCGGTATAGATCGTCATCGGCAGAACATCGATGTTGGTCGCCAGCGTGAACGCGGTTCCAAAGGCCCCCATGGCGGTTGCAAAACAGATCGCACCCGAGGCGATCAGCGCCGGCTTGAGCGCCGGAACGATGACGTCGCGGATCACCTGCCAGCGAGAGGCGCCAAGCGAACGGGCAGCTTCCTCAAGCGCCGGATCAAGTTTTTCCGCCGCCGCCATCAGCGTCAAAATCACCCGCGGAATGGAAAAGTAGAGATAGCCGACGAACAGCCCGGCCATCGAATAGGCAAAGACCAGCCGGGTGCCGGTCAGGGCCATGGAGATTTCCTTGGCCAGCCCCTGCCGCCCGGCCAGCATGATGACGAGGAACCCGATCACGACACCGGGGAACGCCAGCGGGAATGTCAGCATCGAGATCAGCGCCTCGCGGCCGCGGAACCGGTTGCGCTCCAGGAACACCCCCGAGATCGTCGAGATCACCAGCGCTGCCAGCGTCGTCACTGCCGACAGCAACACGGTCGCCACCAGGCTCTCGAAATGGCGCGGCGTCCTGATCACCGTCAGGTATTCGCTCATGCCGTTCTCGCCGCTGCCGGCGACCACGATCAGCTTTGCCATGGGCAGCAGGAAGAACGTGGCAAACACCACGAAGACAGGAATGAGCATTGCGGCCAGGAACGGGATTTCTCTACGATCAAGTGACATGGCTGACAATGTAAAACGAAGCGACCGGCAAGGCGACGGCACAAACCGCCGCCTCACTGGACCATCTGATGGTTGGTACCGAAAAACCGCCTAGCGGACTTCGTCGAGATACCGTTTCTTGAAGTCGTCCTGGACCTTGGCCATCATGCCGTAGTCGACCGGCTTGGCACGGGCATACTCCGATGCCGGCAGGAATTTTGACTGGGCCTCGGCCGACATGGCGCTGGCGCGGACCGGGCGCAGGAAGGCATTTGCCCACACGGCCTGGCCCTTGTCGGACAGGATGTGATCCAGGATCTTTTTGCCCTTGTCCGGGTTCGGGCCACCTTTCACCAGGCTCATGACATAGGGAACGACAACCGTGCCTTCGGCCGGAATGACGAATTCGACGTTCGCCTTGTCCTTGTATTTGCCGCGGTAGGCGTTGAAGTCATAATCGAGCAGGATCGGAATCTCGCCGGACAGTACCCGCGCATAAGAGGTCTGTTTGGGCACGATCGGATCGTTGGCTTTGAGTTTCTTGAAATAGTCGATGCCCGGATCGAAGTTTTCCAGGCTGCCGCCCATCGCCCGGTTGACCGCAACCGCACCGGCATAGCCGACAAAGGCGCTCGACGGATCGAGGTAGCCGACCATGCCCTTGTACTCAGGCTTCAACAGGTCCGCCCAGGATGCCGGCACCGGGGCACCGCCAAGCGCATCCTTGTTGACAAAAAAGCCAAGGGCGCCGGAATGGATGGTGAACCAGTGCCCGTCCGGGTCTTTCAGGCCTTCGGGGATCTCGTCGAAGTTGGCAGGCTTGTAGGCTTCGGCAACGCCCTTTTCCTTGGCCGCTATGCCGAACGAAACGCCGTAGTAGGCGACATCGGCAACCGGGCTGCCCTTTTCTGCCAGGAGCTGCGACAGGGTCTGGCCCGAGTTCTTGTTGTCATGCGGGATGTCATAGCCGAGTTCCGACTTGATGACTTTCAGCTGGGTTGCCCAATCGGCCCATTGCGGCGGGCAATTGTAGCAGATGGCATCTGCCGCACTGGCTGGCGCCGCGGCGGTAAATGAAGCAGTGGCTGCAAATGCAGCTGCTGCGAGCGTTCGCAGAATAGGTTTCATTAGCGTCTTCCTCCCAAGATCATACGATCTTTGATTGTGGCGGCTTCACGTGCCGCCCTTGCTTTCAACCGGTGCAGCGGCGATCGAGCCGCCCGGCCGAAACTGATGTTGCAGCAGACGCACACCGGGCTCGACCGGTGCGGCCTGACACAACGCATGTAAAATCTCCATCGCCTCGGTCCCCATGGCGCGGGTTGGCTGGGCTATGCTGGCAAGGCTCGGCTCGATCATCGTGCCGATCGAGATGCCATCAAAGCCGGCCACCGAAACATCGCCTGGCACCTTCATGCCGATGCTGCGTGACGCGGCGATGACAGCCAGCGCCAGCAGATCGTTCGAGCAGAACAGCGCCGTCGGCGCGTTGAGCCCGCGAAGTTTTGTCGCCAGCACATCCGGTTCCTCGGGCTGATCGCCGGCATAGTCGACCTCCAGCACCTCCGGCTTGGGCAGGCCGGCTTCATCCATGGCCTCGACGCAGCCTTGATAGCGCAGCAATGAACGGTCAGAGGTCCGGAACCGGCCGGCAACGAAGGCAATGCGTTTGTGGCCGAGCGCAATCAACTGGCCGACAAGCTCCCTGGCGCCGGCAATGTTGTCCACGCTGACGGCATACCGGTCTGCCCGGGCCGGCTGGTTGTACAGCAGAACGTAAGGCACCTTGGCCGCGTCAAGCCGGTCGAGCGCCCGGCTGTTGTCAGCATCGGCAACGGTCAGCACAAGCCCCTCGACCTGCTTGGCGAGCAGCGTTTCAACGATCTCTTCCTCGCGCTCGCCGTGGTATTCCGTCGCCGTCAACAGCACCGTGCGGCTGTGCGCCCGCGCGACCTCTTCGACGCCGGCGATCGAACTTGCAAAGACCGGGTTGGTGAAGCTTGGCACAACGATACCGATGGTGCGGGTCTTGCGCGTCTTGAGGCTGCGGCCGATTTCACTTGGCCGGTAGGCCAGCGCACTGACCGCCTCTTCGACCCGCTCGCGCACCTCAGCGCTGGTCTGCGCCGTGCCGTTGATAACCCGGCTCACGGTTGCAATCGAACAACCGGCTCGCGCGGCAACCATATGGATGCTGACGGGTTCAGACACGGCTCGACATCCTCCTGGAACTCTCGCAGTGATCGATTATGAAAACGTTTTCAAGCAGACTAATGGCCGGAATATTCAATTGTCAATGCCGCAATGACACTGAGACGGCCTGCCCTGGGTCGTTCAGGTATCGTCATGTCCGGCCAGCCGGAATGTGCCGTTGGCATACCAGATGGTGTCTTCCAGCACCGCCGGCAAAATCCGCCAGGTGGTGATCATCCGCTAACAGGAGTAGACGGCGGATGTGCCGCATTTAGCTCCGCTGCGTTTAAGCAGTTCGATGATGCCCGCATAACCCTTGCGAGTCGCGTCGTCCAACGGTGTAACGCCATCGCTGTCCATAAAGTTCACTTTGGCGCCCTTGCTGATGAGCAGTTTCACGATGGCTTCGTGGCCCGCGAGGGTTGCGACGTTGAGCGCCGTCAAGCCGGTAAAATCCTTGGCGTTGACGTTCGCGCCCTTCGCGATTAACAGCTGAACCACGTCCATCTGGCCCGCATCGGCCGCCCAATACAGGACCGTTTTCTCTGCGACGTCCTTCTCATCAACGTCGGCGCCGGCTGCGATCAGGCGTTCGACCTGCTTGGCATCTCCAGCTTTGGCTGCGTCGTGGATCGGCCCTGCCAGCGCGGCGGAGTGAAGAAACGGGGAAGATACCATTAGCAGCGCGGCCACGACCGTGCTCCATGTATCGGCTCTCATGATGCACCTCCGTTACTGGATATCGTTCGCGGGAGGAGTATAGATAGAATGGCCATCGCGAGTCGAGCGACCAGAAGGATCGATGATGTCGAGCGCGAGGCTATACTAATTGGATCAATTCACGTTTTGATGTTTCCATCACTCTGGATCGTTTAGGGTTCGTCATGTCCGGCCAGCCGGAATGTGCCGTTGGCATACCGGATGGTGTCTTCCAGCACCGCCAAGAGGGCGGCAATGCTGGTCAGCACGCCGGAGATCGGCAGGATGGCCATGGCATATTTCTTGGGCATGTAGTTGGGTTTGAAGACAAAGCCGCCGTCTTCCCAGGCAAAGTACCACATCTCCCAGTACCTGCCGCCCATCGTCGAGACAACCTGCAGCCCGTAAATGACAATGATGATGCCGAGGCAGAAAATCACAAGCGACCAGAACTGCTGAATAAGGAACGCAAATCGCAGCGGCAGCCGGGTGTAGACCAGATCGAGCGCAATGTGATCGCGATCGCGCACCGTCAGGGCAAGAGCAAGGAACACCAGCCAGATATTGCTCAAGACGGTCAACAGATCACCCCACACCGGCGGGTCCTCGAAGTAATAGCGCATGACGACCGAATAGACGGTGAACACCACCATCAGCAGCAGCAAGGTGCCGCAGAAGGCCGTCAGCACCTTGTGCACGGCCTTGTCGATGATCTGGACGAAGCGGGGCAATTCGCCTGGTGCCGAATTCTTCATTTTGCAAACCCCAACATCTTCGGCAGGAACATCGTGATGTCGGGGATCACGATCAGCAGGAACAAAAGCCCGAACAACGCCACCAGATAGGGCAGCATGGCGACAGCCACACTTTCCAGCCGCGCCTTGGCGATGGCGCCCGCCGTGAAATAGGCAACCCCGACCGGCGGCGTCACCGACCCGATCAGGAAGCCGACGACGACGACAAGCGCCGCCTGCACATCGGGATAGCCGGCCTTTACCATGACATCGACAAGCACCGGCCCGACGACAATGATGTTGGCGGCTGAGTCCATCACCATCCCGAGCAGGCAGATGAACATGACCAGCGCCAGGGCAAACAGCATGGGACTATGCGCATAGCCCAGCAGCCATTCCTCCAGTTGCGTGTTGGCGCCCAGCGAGGTCAGCAACCAGCTGAACGGGCCTGAGGCGGCGATGATGATGAACACCATTGCCGAATTTCTGAACGCCCGGACAAAGGCGCCCTTGCAGTTTGACCAGGTGATTGTGCGGTAGATGAACAGCCCGACGAACATGGCGATGGTCGCGGTCAGGGCCCCCGCCTCGACGACGCCGGCAATGCCGCCGACGACCGAGCCGACCAGGACGATCGGAATCAGCAGCGCAAACGACGACTTGTAGCCGACGATGGCGACCGCCTTGAAACTGAAGGCCTCTTCGCTACGCTCGAAGTTGTTGCGCACGGCGATGACGTGGTTGATGACCATGAGCACGGCGCCGATCAGGATGCCCGGCACGATGCCCGCCGCAAACAGCGCGCCGACCGAAATGCCGCCGGCGTTGGCCAAGACGATCATCATGATGCTGGGCGGTATGATGCCGCCTATCGTCGAACTCACCGCGGTGATGGCGGCGGTGAAGGCCGGCGGATAGCCCGAACGCTTCATGGCCGGGACCAGCAGCGAGCCCACCGTTGCCGTATCGGCCACGACCGATCCGTTCATGCCGGCAAAGAACATCGAGACCAGCACATTGACCTGCGCCATGCTGCCGCGCATCCGCCCGATGATGCGTTTGCTCAGTTCGACCAGCCGATCGGTGATCGTTGCACTGGTCATCAATTCGCCGGTCAGCATGAAGAATGGAATTGCCGTGAGCGGAACCGAATCGATGGCGCTGAACATCTGGCCCGGAATCAGGATCAGCGGCGCAGCATCGGTGATCAGGATGTAGACAACCGGGATCAGGATGAGCGTGAAGCCAATCGGTGCCCCGGCGAGAATCAGGACCACGAGAACGGCGAGAAGCAGCAGAATTTCCATCAGGTAGTTGGCCTCGCTGTCGCCGGTTCGTTCAGGCCGCAATCAGGACCCGGCGTGCAATGTGGGCGCGCCGGCCAGATCATCATTGCAGATTCTTCGCTATTGCGCTTGTGGATTGCGCCGCAAAGGCTCATGGGAACCGCGGATGATCCGCGATCCCCTGTCTGGTTGAACAAGCCGGCCGGCTCGGCGCTTACAGTGCGCCGGCTTTCTTGAGGGACGCAATGAAGTCATCCATGCCCTGGTCTTTCAGGATGCGCTCGGCTATCTCGGGCTCAAACGTCCCCTTGGCATCGATCCAGGCCGCAATTGCGCCCTGCCGCCACTTGGCAAGTTCAGCTTCGTTTGGCGCATACCATTCCTTGATCGACGCCTTGATCGCCGTCTCACCGTCTTTGACCCACTTGCGGTCAAGTTCGCTGACCCTGTCGCCGAAGGCCTGGGCAGCCGCATGCAGCCACTTTTTCTCCTCATCGCTCAGGGCATTGTACTGGGTCACATCCATCGCCAGCTGATTGCCCGACCAGGAACCGCCGATCTCGGTGAAGTAATCTGCAACTTCATGCAGTTTGGCGATGTGTTGCCAGGGAACCGCCACGTATTGTCCCGAAACCACACCGGTCTGCAGGCCCTGGTAGAGCTGGGTCCAGTCGTAAGGCACCGGCACGGCGCCCCAGTTCTTGATCAGCGTGTATTCGATCGGGCTCTTGGTCACCCGCCACTTGATGCCTTTCATGTCATCGGGGACATGAACCGGGCGCTGCGCATTGGCCAGCTGGCGGAAGCCGCCGCTGGAATAAACCACCAGACAGACATGACCGGTGGTCTTGGCGGCCAGCTTGCACTGCCGGTCCGACAGCCACTCTTTTGAAATACGGTCGGCGTCCTCGATGCTCTTGAAGATGTAGGGCAGATCGAAGATGGCCAGCTCGGTGCCGAAACTGCCGAAGTTGGCTGTCGAGCTGGTCCATAGCGATAAAAGACCCTGGTTGGCCTGTTCACCGCATTTCTGCTCACCGCACAGCGAGCCGCGATAGTGCGGTTCGATCTTCAGCTTGCCGCCGGACACCTTCTCAAGTGTCGGGATAAGGGCCTGATCGATGGCGTCGCCGATCGGCATTCCAAGGCGTCCCACGGTGCCCAGTTTCAGCACCTTCTCGGCCAGGGCGCCGTCTGCCATCATCGTCAACGCCAGCGCAGCAGCGGCGGTCCTGAAGTATTTTCGAATTGAAGCCATTCCATTTTCCTCCCAGAATTTTATGTCTCGTGCCAGATAACCAGCATTGTACACGGCACGAAAAGTGACAGATAATGCGATTAGGGGGGACAGTCTGAACCCCGCCTGTGTCCGGCCTCATGATCGGGTGCGTACGCAGCAACCAGGCGGACGGTCTTTACAGGCCGCAGCGCAGCGAAAGAAAAGTTCAATGAACCATCTGTTGCCGCTTTTTCGCAAGCTGCCGGAAAGCTCCAATCTCAGCCGGCGTGACCAGATTTGCGAGGTGGTCAGCGCCGCCATTTCCGCCAGAGCGGTCTCGCCGCACGTGCCGCTGCCGTCGTGCCGCCAGATGGCCGAGCAGCTGGGGGTGTCGCGCAATACCGTGTTCGCGGCCTATTCGCGTCTGATCGATCTTGGATTGATCGTGGCGCGTGACAGATCGGGGTATTATGTGAACCGCGATATCCTGGCGTTGCCGGAAAGGCCGGAGGCCGACCCGGCCGGTGACGAAGAGGTGCCCTCGCCGCTCAAGCTGCCGCCCTCATCGCTCATTCCGCTCGACAACCCGCTGGACTGGAAAAGCTATCCCTATCCGTTCATCTACAACCAGATCGATCCTGACCTGTTTCCTGTCGACGACTGGCGCGAGTGTGCCCGCCTCGCCCTTGGCCGCAAGAACGTCAAGCTGTGGACCGGAGATTCGGTCGAAAGCGACAGTCCCTACCTGATCGAACAGCTGCGCCAGAGATTGCTCGGCGCCCGCGGCATCGTGGCCAGGTCCGATGAGATCCTCATCACGCTGGGCGCCCAGAACGCGCTGTCTATACTGGGTACGCTGTTTGCCAGCTTCGATGAACCGATTGCCGTCGAGGACCCCGGCTTTTTCGGCGCCTTCAATGCCTTTCGCATGGCAGGCAACAGTCTGGTCGGGGTCTCCATCGACCGCGAAGGGCTCATTCCCTCAGCCATTCCGGATGGGGTAAAGGTGGTTTTCGCCACGCCAAGCCATCAGTTCCCGACCATGGTGACGATGTCCACCGCGCGGCGCCGCGAACTGCTCGATATGGCTGAAATGAAGGATTTCCTGATCATCGAGGATGACTACGAGGCGGAGATGAACTTCCAGGCCCGGTCCTCGCCCTCGCTGCGCTCCATGGACGCCAACCAGAGGGTGATCTACATCGGCAGCTTCTCCAAGACCCTGTCGCCGGGCATTCGCATCGGCTTCATGGTGGCGCATCGCGATATCATTCGCGAGGCGCGCATCGTTCGCGGGACCATGTTCCGGCATCCGCCCAGCCTGATACAGGAGGTTGTCGCACTGTTCATTCGCCTGGGTTATTTCGATGCCCACCTGCGCAATCTCGAGCGCCGCTACAAGCGCCGGTGGCAGGTCATGCGCCAGGCGATTTCAAGCCATCTCGGTATGCTGAACCAGTTCGACAACAAGGGCGGCACCTCGTTTTGGCTGACCGGGCCGGAGGGCTTTGATGCAAGCCTGTTGCGCACGCGCCTGAGCGAACGCGGTGTGCTGATCGACCGCGGCCAGACCTATCACCTCGACCAGAGCCGCCGAAACGGCCTGCGCCTCGGCTTTGCCTTCGTGCCGGTCGAGAAAATGGAAGACGGCGTCCAGATCATTGCTGAAGAGGTCAGAAAGCTGATCTGATCGCAAGGGCGCACACCTTGAAATAATTGTCCCTTTTTTCCGGCCGGTCTGTCCCTCCCACAATTCACATCGATCTGTAAGTTTTGCTCAGAACGTCAATCGAGGTGAAATTTGAGCGCGATCAACGAGCCCCTAACCGCCTACCGCCCTTTCAAGGTCGCGGTGTCCGACGAGATGCTGGCCGATATCCGGCGCCGTGTCGAAAATTTTCCGTGGCACGAAATGCCCGATGACGGCGGCTGGGACTACG